>JAZKEH010000297.1:0-12274 GCA_040387155.1 Pseudomonadota bacterium
GTTGAAAGCGGTGTTTGCCACAACGAAACAGAACAAGGTGCACACGCTGTTCAACACGCACTTCCATCCGGAACAAACGGGTTCCAATGAGAAGGTCGGCGCTGCCGGCGGTCTCATCATTGCGCATCCGAATACGAAGATGTGCCTGGAGAATGCGGTGTTCTCAGCGACCTATGAAGGCCGCTATGGTCCGCTCGCGGATGTTGGCATTCCGAAACAGACACTGCGCGAAGATGGCCACATGAAATTCGCCGGTCAGGAGATCATCTACGGCTATCTGCCAGCGGCGCATACCAATGGTGATCTGTTTCTGTACTTCCCGATGCTGGACACGCTGGTGGCCGGTGGTCCGGTTACAACCGGCGAATGGCCGATCATCGACTACCGCCAAGGTGCCTGGATCGGCGCGCTGATGCATGCCTATGACAAACTGGCAGCCATCGTCAGTGCCGACACTGTGGTAATTCCGGCACATGGCCCTGTTACCAATGGCACTGCTGTTATCCGCATGCGCAACATGTACAGCGAACTGCATCTGACTCTCGCCGAGCAGCTCAACATTGGTCTGGGTTGGGATGATGTGGTCGCGCAGAATCCGCTGAAAGCCTATGAAGCCAAGTACGGTGATGCGTCCTACTTCCTGGAAACCGCACACCGCAGCCTGCAGATGTCGTCAGTGCCGGATTGAAGTCTCTGTCGGTGTCGGCGCATTAGTGCCCGGCACCGGCGTATACGGATCCACCTCTTCCCCGTAATGCAACACCATGTTGCGCCCGCTGCGTTTGCAGGCGTACAGACTGGTGTCTGCCCGCGCCAGCAACGTACTGATGTCTTCCACATGACTCGGCCAGGTCGCAAGACCTACGCAGATGGTCGTGGAAATCTGCGCACCTTCCACATCAAAGCTGGTATTGGCCACAGCCTTGCGTACACGTTCGCCAAACTCCATCGCTTTATCTGCTGATGTGTTCGGCAACACCACGACAAACTCGTCACCGCCGTAACGGCAGATAATGTCGAACGAACGCAGACATTCCACAATGGTTCTCGACACGGTGACGATCAGCGCATCACCTGCCAGATGACCATAGCGGTCGTTGACCTGTTTCAGGTTGTCGGTGTCGATCATCATGACTGTCATCGGCAGCTTTTCCCGGATGGCCTTTTCGGCAGCGATCTTGAACATCACTTCCAGTGAACGCTTGTTCAGCAGGCCAGTCATGTCGTCGGTTTCTGCGAGGTTTTTCAGGATTTTTTTACTGTTGTGGATATCACTTGCCAGCAGCGTTGTGATGTAGGCAACCAATACAAAGGGCGCGAAATACAGCATCTGCTGTACGAACTGGCTATAGGTGTAACCGCTTTGGTCCTTCATTGCGATATAGAAATAGAACGACGCGATCAGCACAATTTCCAGCAGGCTGACGACTTTGCCGAGCGTGATGGCGCTGGTGATGATTGCAAGTACATAGAGATTGATCAGCGGGCTGGTGATGCCGCCGGTATTCCAAACGACCCATGCAATGAATACGATCATCACCCACGATTCAACGGCAAGTTTCCAGCGCGTCTGGCGTGAATTGGCGTTGAGATAATGGAAGCCAAGCACATAGAGTGCGAAGACCACCATCGACAGCACCATGCCCATCGGTGACTCGATACGGGCATCGGGCGCCACGTAGTACAGCATCACCAACAACAGCAACAACCAGTCGATCTCGGCAATGCTGCGGGCAAAGCCTCTCAGTTCCAGTTGTTCGAAATCCTCTGGAACATCGTCCACCCTGGTCAACCGCGCCAATCCCTTTCTCACGCTGCCTCCTGCCGGCTGTCGATACCGGTTACAACAAACTTTGGTAACTCTCCTCGTCGAAGCCCAGCAACAGACGCTTTCCGGTATCGAGCAGCGGGCGCTTGATAACGGAAGGATGGGTCTGCATCAACTTGATGGCTTTGGCCTCATTGAGATTGCTGCGTTCGGACTCTTCCAGTTTACGCCACGTGGTTCCGCGCTGGTTCAGGACTTGTTCCTGACCCAGTTCCTTGCACCAGCGCTTTAGCGCTGCGGCATCGATACCGGCCTTCTTGTAATCATGGAACTGATAAGCCACATCGTGCTTGTCCAGCCACGTGCGGGCTTTCTTCACAGTATCGCAGTTGGGAATTCCGTACAGCGTGAACACGTTGGTAACGTCCTTGCATTGACCGTCAGCGGGCAGGATAAAACACACCGTCGAAGAAAGTCAGCATATCGTGTATGTAAGGCACACCATATTGCGCGAAAGTTGCCCTTGTTTGCGCATCCGGCTTCCAATCGAAGAAGGCGTGCGAGGCTCCTTCCACTTCAACATGCTTCACCAACTGCGCTTGCGCGTTCAGTGCATCGGCATAGTCTTTCACCATCGCCAGTGAAATCAGTGGATCAGCTGTGCCGCGGATCAGGTAATGCGGAACGGCGCGTGCAGAAGCGTCGGGTATGTGATTGATCGGAGCAATCGCTGTCGCCCAGGTCGCATCTGCCACCGCAGGATCGCCATAGTGCTGCAGGCCGATACGTCCCTCGCCCGCTGCTGCAAAGATTCCATAGCTCGGCGCAGCGACCTGGATCGCACTGGTCAGGCTCTCGCGCACCTGCTCTGCGGTGTTGCCGGCAGGCAGATAACTCGGCATGAACTCGAACACCCCGGGCTTGCTGCCAAAGCCACCACTGCCAATCTTGCCCACCATCGTCGCAGCGACTGCTGACAGATGGCCGCCGGCACTGTCGCCGGTAACAGCAATGCGCGCAGGATCACCGCCATAGGCCGCTGCATGCTGCTGGATATGCGCCAGCGCGCCGAACACGTCATTGATCAAGGCATCCATCGAGTTGCCCTTGGCATCACCATCGCCCGTGCCGACCCAGCGATAGTCGATACTGATTGCCACGTAACGACCACTGCGCACAATTTCGCGTGCCATGCCGCGCATGATGTCTTCGCTGTTGGTGGCCCAGCCACCGCCATGAATGATGACAACGATCGGCAATGCGTTCGCTGCTGGCGGTGCGAAGACATCGTACTTGAGCGGCTTTACGCCTGGCTGCGCATATTCAACGTTCTGGACCTCATTCCAGCCTTGCAGCTCTGCTTCCGGCAGGAACAACGCGCTGACGACCTTGTCCTGGTTTACCACCAGTTCATATTCAGGATTACGCGACTCAATGTAGGAGCGGCCAAAACGGCCTGGCATTGCTTCAAATACGGTATCCAGTGCATAACCCGCTGAGGGTTCTGCATAGACGGTGAAGCGGGAACCCGCTTCCACTTGTCCGTCGGCAGGCAGCGCCGGTGTAAACATAAGGGTGCCATGCTCCGGCTGTTCAACGGTCACGGTGACTGTTGCAGCAACAGCTACAGAACCAACCGTCAACAACACGAATCCGACAGCCAGCATTCCACACAATTGCGTTTTCACAACTTCCCCTCCTGCTTTTGACTGCCGCACTTCAGTTCGATGTGGTCTGCGGATACTTGTACTTCTTGCGCTGAACGTATTCCACCGTCCAGATAACCGGCTCTACATAGAGATTCTTGTCAGCACCGTGAATCATGCCACGTTTGATTGCAGCCATGGCACCGAGAAAGGTACGGCGAGCCTGTTCATTGTATTCACGAATCACGGTGGATGGAGGATACAACTCGCGCACACGTTTTACCTTGTCGGGATCATTGATCCAGCCATCCACCCCATACGGACCGGCAGGCAGCTTGGCCGGACTTTCATCAAGCCAGTCACGCAGATTGTTGTTGATGCGATTGATGCCGTCGATGTGACAGCCAATGCAGGAACTGCCGGTGTTCAGGCGCGGATCGTTGAAGCCTCCCAACCGCCCATTGGCCTTCGTGAACGTGAAGCCGGTCTTCGTCGCGATGTCGTCTTTCGCATCCGGCACCACGCGGGGGTCGCGCACGATGTTGGTAAAAGCGTCAACCCGCCGCTGGTTGAAGGCGCCAGCCAGCATGTAGCCCTGCAAGCCATTGGGTAGATCCCAGATCATCTCTTCGGCGGACTGCTGCAAACCACCGGTTCCAGTGTAGTGCCGGCAGTTATAGAAACCCGCGATTCCGGAATAGTTCGGTTGCGGATCGCAACCCGGTGGCACGGTGTTGAATGGTTCGGCCAGCGATGCAACGAAACTCCACGTCGTCGTGTCCTTGCGGTTGAAGCGCCAGTCAACAAACTCCGGAATCGGATTCGCCCACCACGGGAAGCGAATGTCGGTACCGCCTTCACGATAGACCTCGAAGATGCTGCGATCACCACCCGCCAGCTGGCCGGTGAAAATGTCCCAGGTCTTCCAGTACCAGCCGCCATCCTTGCGATTGGCGCGCCACAGCAGACGTGAATCGACCGTGATGGCGTCGAATGCAGTTACATAGTCATACGAGTCCATGCCCTCGCTTTTGATAACCCCCAGCTCATCTTCCAACTGGTCGGTGTACATCGGCAGCATCATGATGGAGTTGTACACGTCAGGTCGTGTGAGGGTGTAGATCAGCTGCGCAGTTTCAACCCATTCAAAATCCGTGAACGCCACGTATTCTCCAGCAGCGTTCCTGCTGCGCTTGCCGCGAAAACCGTTGATGTAAGGAGGGATAGTGCCCACCTGCACTGCGCCTTCGACATTGCCGTGCAGCACCCGCTCCCAGATGGTTTTGGAAAACTCCGGATCCCAGCTCACGGTACTTGCGTAGTTGTAACGTTCACTCTGCACGGCAGAGGTCACTTCCACACCGCGGTAGTCACGCTTGCCGCGGCCGAAGGCGAGATCATCGTCGGAACCGCCGAACAACAAGCGCTTCACGCCCTTGTTCCAGCTCCAGTAATTGCGCATGTCAAACTTGTAGAGAATGCCTTTGCCATTCACGTCTTGCGGATTGACGATCTCTGGCGCCCACCGCGCTACTGAATTGAGCGCCTTGGAAAGCGCAGACCGCACAATGTTCAACTCATCCGCCGTAAGACCTTCGTTATGCAGCTCATGCATGGAGGTGTAGACGATGAAGTCCTTGTCGGCTGCCGCCAGCGTGGCCTTGTCCTGCGCAATCCATTCAACGACTTCTGCTTCAGTGATCTTCACGTCAGCCGCCACTGTGCGCGGCGTCTGCGGCAGCATGTCGGCGATGCGGCTTTTCCACGCATTGACGGCAGCAAGCATGTCTATTGCTGCCTGCGCGCAGTCATTGCGCGGGCAATTGTGTTTGTCGATACCCATCCTGACGACGAATTTGGAGGTGATTGGGTCAACGAAATTGACACGCGTCAACGCGTACTCATGGGCCAGCTCCACATTGCTGTCGGCATGCAGCGGCGCTTGCGCGCCCGTGCTGATCCCAATGTCGGAGTTATGGCAAGTGACACAGGTGTTGCTGCGAAAATAGGGGTAGAGCGTTTCCTTGAAAGCCGCCAGCGAACGCGCCTTGTCAAAGCCACTGTCGGAGGCTATCTGCACAGGTTCGTAGTTGAGACCGCCGCGGCCATTCGGCAATGCCACATAGCCGGCCATCCTGCGTTGCGGCGCAGTCGGTGAATCAGCGCTGTCCTCACTCAATATCGTCGCGGCTGTCACCTTGAACACAAAGGGATTGCTGCCCACCAGTTTCAACTCGATCTGATACTCAGTGCCGTTGACCCTGGTGGAAGGGATGCTGAGAACGTTGTTGTCGAAAGTCGCGACTGGCTGCAAGCCGCTGGCGTCCAGACGCAGCGCGCTGGTCAACACGAACTGGGCGGGATCCGCCGGATGACGGGTCAGCACAGCGTCGTAATGGATATTGCCCACTTTGACGACAGCAAGCCGGATGGTGCCCGTAACGAGAGGCATGATTGCGCGGGGAACAGTTTGCGCATGGGCCTGCATGCAAAGCAGCAGACCAACACAATAAAGCAGACGAGAAAGGGAAAGGACTGACGCGCGCAAGGTTTTCATTATTATTTTCATCCATGTGCTGCACAAAGACAGTGCATGGATTATAGCCAGTGCCAAGCGACCCGTACCAGCCGGGTCGCCTGGGTTTGCCTGCTATTGCCGAACGCATTACCTCAACAGCGACATCACTCCCTGTGGCAACGCATTGGCCTGCGACAACATCGCTGTACCGGCCTGCTGCAGAATCTGCATCTTCGTCAATGACGCTGTCTCTGCTGCAAAGTCGGCATCCTGGATGCGTGACCGTGCTGCCGACAGGCTTTCCGACGACGTCTGCAGACTGGTCACCACGGACTCAAAGCGGTTCTGGATGGCGCCGAGCGTTGCGCGCGATCCGTTCACCGTGTTGAGGGCAGTGTCTACCGCATCGATCAGCGCATTGGCACCGCTGGCAGTGGCAACCGTCAGCGTGTTGCCCGTGCTGGCGGTGGTACCGGCTGTCAATCCAGCCTTGGCCACGGCATTACCTGCAACAACCAGGTCGTCACCGGTACTGGTGACACTGACGGTGCCGCGATTAGTGCCAATCCCGCTGCCTACAGTGGCGGTGCTGCCACCCGCGGACAACGAGATAACAACGTTGTCGCCATCGGCATCGATGAAGCGTTTGTCACCACCGGCAAAGCTGCCGCTTTGGGTAATGCCAGCCGTTGTTAGCGCAGCAGTAGCAGCGGTGGCGGCCGTGTCCATCAACGCGGCCGTAACACCGGCACCACCGGCCGTCGTATAGCCCACGCTGACACCGGCTACCACTACGGCAAAGTTGGTGCCGTCAGCGGCGCCGACGTCTGCCGTAAAGGCTCCCATCAACACCGACGTAGTCGCTGTCGCGGTAACGCCGTCGACTGCATCCACTGCTGTCGCAATCGCCTTGGCCGTGCCAGTCGCACTGCCAACATCGGTGCCATTGATGGTCAGATCGCCTGCCGTCAACGCCACGCCGGTTACCGCAGTGCCAGTAGCAGTTGCCACCCCGTTATCCAGCCCGAGACCAGCCTTGGTCGCGTTGGCAATGGAGGAAAGATCGATCGTGTCTCCCACGTTCGCTCCCACCTGGAAGGAACGAGACGAGAAACTGCCATCGAGCAATTTGGTGCCGTTGAAGTTGGTCTGGCTCGCAACACGGTCGACTTCAGCAATCAACTGCTCGACCTCCTGTTGCATTGCAGCCCTGTCACTTGCGCTGTTGGTTGCGTTGACCGATTGCACGGCCAGCTCCCTTATGCGCTGCAGGTTATTGGTGACTTCACCCAATGCCCCCTCTGCGGTCTGTGCCAGGGAGATGCCGTCGTTCGAATTGCGCACCGCCTGGTTGAGACCCCGGATCTGGGCCGTGAAGCGTTCCGATATGGCCATCCCGGCCGCATCGTCTTTTGCATTATTGATGCGTTGACCCGATGACAGTCGCTGCAAGGCTGTGCCTAGCGCTCCCTGTGATTTCGTCAAATTTCGTTGCGCATTCAATGAAGCAATATTCGTATTTATTACTTGCGCCATACTCTTGATTCCTCCTCATAGTAAAAGTTCCTGACAGCCACAGGTCGCGGAAGTAGTGGTCAGAAACGCCCCAAAAACAACAAACGTTGTCGGATACAAATTACGACGCAAAAAATGGTTTCTTTAGTAGCAGAATGGGGGCAAATAACGCAGGGCTGGCGCACCGATGAGGTCGGCAGCAAACGGAAAACTTGAGGGGAAAATTGCGAGGAAAAACAGCGGCAAGAACTTGCCGGTGACGCCCCATTGCAGGGCGCCGCCGGCAGTCGGGAACTAGCGGATCATCGAGCCGTCATCAGCCGCCTGCGGCGACGCCGTGGTGCCCAGATTGACACTGAGCGTATGCACATTGCGGATGGTGCCGTCGATCAGCCGGAAGGTATGCGAATCCGGCATGCCGGTGCTGCTGTTGCCAAAGCGGCAGAACACGTTGATGACACCCTGCTCTTCATCAACGATGTAGTCGCGGTTGACGATATAGAGCACACCAGCCGGGATACCGACTTCGCAGGAGGCATTGGGTTCGTTGTTGCGGTTGGTGTAAGCGCCGCCTTCCAGACGCGCACAGGGACGGCCCCACGGCGCGCGCACCACCTTGTCGGAGAACAGGTCCAGATAGTTATTGGCCGCATTGACCAGACCAATAGCCGGCGTCCGTTGCGCTGCAGACGGCGAGCTCCAGTCTTCGGCTTTGGAGTACTTCAGGTAAGCATTGGCATTGAACAGCCAGTCGCCCTTGTCGGTAACGAGGCTATTCACTTCGGTGATCTTGCCGCCGTTCATGGCCAGGCGGGTGCCAATCACATATTGATGGTCACCTTCCGTCACAATCACTTCGCTGAAGGTCTTGCAGCGCGCTGAGTCGTACAGGCTACGGGAAAAGGCGATTGGTAACGCCGTATTCCAGAGGCCAGCTTTCTTTTCGACAACGGCCATGTTTTCAAAAAATTTGGCATCGGCGGCAAGTGCTGTCATTTTGCCGACGTCACCTGCCCCTTGGGCGGCAAGGTAGGTTTCCACAGCAGCCTGCAATTCGGGGCGGGTACACGTGGGACCGGCTGGTACCGGCGGTGTGGCTGGTTGGGCGTAGGCAGCACTTGCTGCGAACAAAAGAATACAAACAGATGAAATACTTCTAAGCATGGTCCTCTCCCGGATCCTGGTTGGTTTTGTTTTATCGCGTGGTATCTTTTGTCGAAGCTCAAGCACTTCGACCAGACGATCATGCCACTTCCAACCTCGCGCAGCCAAGCACACAAGTCCTTCGCCTCGTCCGCGTCCCACCCGCGTCGTAGCGGACCGTGGACCTTGCTGCTGGCGGCTTTCGCAGCCTGTGTCGCTACTGCTCCTGCCTTGGCGGTCGAGCCACCCGCAGGCACTGCAACCACTCTCAACAACATTGGGACATTCGACAGTGGCACTGGCCTGCTCACGAGCTGCGTACGCCTGCAAGACGCTGCCGGCCAACCGAGCGCCGATGCCAATGGCACTCCGCAGATCTATGACGTCGTGCTCAGCCTCAAGGGCCCTGCATTGGTGTTCAAACTGACAAGCTTTGCGCCGTTCAATGCCACAGCCGGCAAGGACTGCAGCGGCGTGTTCCGCAATGGCGTCTTCAGCGACAAGTTGTTGATCAAGTATCCGGGCTGGGTGATGGATGGCGCCGTGCTGAATATCGCGATGGATTTCATCACGGGTTCCAACCTTGAATTCCAGCTGCGCACTGACGCCAACAACTTCAGCAAGGTGCGCAACTTCACAGGCAATTCCACCGGGCTCGGCACTGAGCTGGGTGACTTCAAAGGAAATTCTTCGCGCGAATTCGGGACTGGCGCGATTCCACCAACGATCAAGTTCAAGCTGCCGCAATGCAGCGACCCACAAGGCGATGAGAACAAGGCAGTGCTCGAAAAGGACGGCACTGTAATTGCCGCTGGCACGCCGGGTTCAGAGTATTTGCTGAGTACGTCAACGCTGGCGGTGGGCGAACACCTGTTCAAATCCTATTGCACTGATGAGGCAGTGATTCGCAGCATCAGCACCGCAGCAGGCATGACGCCCGACGCACGCAACTTCGGTATCAGCAGTTATGCGACCGGCACCGTGAAAGTGAAAGTACCGGCGGGCACTACCACAACACCAACGACTGGCACGCTCAACTTCCAGATCGACAGCGCGACCACTGCGAGCGATGAACAACTGATCCGCCAGACGGCAGAGTTTGCCCGCGACTTCATGCTCACCACCTTCGGTCGCACACTGCAGAAATCCACCACCATTGCCACCTCGACGACGGCTCAGGGCTGTCTCAACGGCGGTTCATCTGCTTTCACCGGCCAACAGGCCATGACAATTTGCATCAACAACCAGGGTTGGAAGGTGCATGGCGCCGTCAACAAACAAAAGATCCTGATTCATGAAATCTTCCATCTGCTGCAATTCGAGATGCGCTGGCTCGGTGGCGGTCCTGCCACCACCGGCCCACACTGGATCATTGAAGGATCGGCGGAGTATGTCGGCTGGCTTGGTATCAATACGCTGGGCGGCGCCACACTTGATACCGCGCGTGGATGCATGCTGAAGGAAGTCACTGATTATGGATTGCAGCAACCGCCCGGGCTGCCGAACCTGAGTGAGTTCGAAACACAGCAATCGTTTTCACGACCCGGCCCGGTGTATCCGCTGTCGATGCTGGGAATTGATCAACTGGTCACGGGTACGTCGGTCAATGCATTACTGAACTATGGCAATGCGCTTACTACTGGAATCGCCGCTGAAACTGCTTTTGAATCAGCCTTCGGCACGACCCGCGCAGGATTCTATGCGCAGTTCCCCACCTACAAGGCAGCACTGCCAGTGCCCGCTACCTATCTCTGCAGAATTTAATAATGTGATACATCTGCTGTATTGATGTGGCTGCGATGCACGGCAACACAACTCAACACGCTTAGCACCACCAGCACAAACGCTGCCGTTTCCAGTAGCGTGGGCATTCGCTGCTCCCATAACAGCCCGTACACCAGTGCAAACAGCGTTTCAAACAGAATCATCTGCCCCACCAACGTAAGCGGCAGCAACCGGCTCATGCGATTCCACAATGCATTGCCAAAGATTGATGCCAGCACCGCCACGCCGATGGAAACCGCACCCAATCGCAGCCATTCGCTTTCACCATGTGGCGTCCTGTCCAGCATGATGGCGACAGGAATCAGCAACAGACTCTGCGCACCGGTGACAATGCCCGTCAGCAAACTCCAGTCGTGTGAGGAGATATGATGAAGCCGTGTCAGGCAGCGCGCGTTGCTTACCGCATAGGTTGTCCATGACACCAACGCACCAATGGCACAGAGCAAACCAGTTACGCGAAGGGCCACCGGATCACTGCTCGGCACCGCAACGGCCTGCCAACCAATGCAGATGGCACCCGCCGCGCACAGCAACAACGACGGCAGCAGCTTGCGCAAAGGAACAGCATCGTGATCCCGGCTGCCGATAATCGTCACCGCCACCGGCAGAAAGCCGATGACCAGCGAGGTCATGGCGATGCCGCCCGTCTGCACAGCGCCTGCCAACAGAATGTAGTACAAGGTGTTGCCGGTGAATGCCAACCAGCCAAGGCTCAGCCATTGCTGCCTTGGGACTGCTTTGACTACCGAGCTCCAGCGCGGCGCGAGCAACGCCAACGAGATCAGGCCGTAGCAAAGATAACGACCTACCGTCATATGAATTGGATTGAAGGTGCCGACCAGTTCAGGCGCGAGGAATACCAGGCCCCACAAAGCACCGGCAGTCGCGCCACAGGCGACACCGGAAAGGGTGTTTCTGTTCACACCGACTCGACCCGGGGCTCGCTCGTAGTCTGCTGCTTGCGCAACGCGCGCATCACCACACGTTTCCACCACAGAATGACACCGCTGATCAGAATGACAGTCGGGATGAAGCTGGCGATGATCCACAACCATCGGCTTATTGCGGTCTCACCGAAGCGTGCGAAATGCACTGAGCGGAAGAATTGCAACCACGCGGCGGGACGTTCGAAGTCAGTCAAATCGTTGTCGAGCCAGTCGACAAACCTGTCCATCAGGCGTGGAAAGCCAAGCTGAAAACCCGATATACCCCACGCAATCATCAGCAACAGCGCCCAGAAACCGAGGAAGCTGTGCAGTTGCCAGATCAGCCCGCGCTTGCTGCCCGCGCGAATCAGCAGCCCGTCATACCAGCGGGAACGTCCCTGCCACCAGATCACCAGACCAGTAAGGCTCATGAAAATAAACAGGCCGCCACCAACGCCGTTGATGCGGCGGCCCTCGCGCCCCATCAGCAAATCGGCATGGATGCCGCCCAGCCATTCAAGACTCTTGATCGGCCAAGGATTGGCAACGCCAATGTCTTCGCCGGTGTATTGATTGAAGTAATGCGGGAAGTATTCGTTGCCTTGCTGGATGACGACATAGGTCGCGTTGTGCGGCTCCATGCCTTCGATGGTGAAACCCACTTCATAACCAGCATAGACTTCCTTCATCTTCGCCGTCAGCGCATCGCCCTTGAGTGGCTCTATATCGGTTGGGGGATTGTCGATGTCGCGTGGTTCAAACCAGCCATAGAACGGCGACTTCAACAACAGCGCACTGCCGCTGAGACTGATCAGCAGCACATAGATGCCCAGTCCGATGCCCAGCCATAGGTGGACCTGGAACAGCAGTTTGCGCAACCAATGCGTTTGGGGGGCCTGGAACCAGCGTTGCAAGGTATTCATGGATGGGATTGTCACTGACCGGAATGCAGCAAGTGTGAAGAAACAGCGGC
>JAZKEH010000297.1:12374-13971 GCA_040387155.1 Pseudomonadota bacterium
GTCGCTGGCCCATCATGCGGCGGACCCTTTCCGTTTGCTTGTCGAATCCGTTGTCGACTACGCCATCCTGATGATTGACCCGGCCGGGAATGTGGCCAGCTGGAATCCTGGCGCCCAGCGCATTTACGGCTATCCCCCGGAAGTGATTATCGGCCAGCCCTTTATCCGCTTTTTTACTGGTGAAGATGTTGCATCCGGCTGGCCGGCCGCGCTGCTGCAACAAGCAGTCAACGAGGGTCACATCGAGCGCGAATGTTTACGCGTACGCCAGGATGGCAGCACCTTCTGGGCCATCATCACAATTTCCAGCCTGAAGGATTACTTCGGAAAGCATGCAGGCTTCGCCAAGGTCACGCGCGACATCACTGCTTACCGCCGGTTCCAGCGCAGGAAGCGGCCATGTTCAACTGCTGACCTTTGGCCGCAAGCAACTGCTCGAGCCCCACGTGCTGAATCTCAACAATGTCGTTGTCGATGTGGAAAAAATGCTGCGCCGCGTACTCGGTGAGAATGTGCAACTGTCGCTGACGCTGTCTGATTCACTCGGCGCCGTCTGGGCAGATCCCGGCCAGCTCGAACTCATCCTGCTGAATCTGGCGGTCAATTCCCGGGATGCCATGCCAACCGGCGGCAGCGTTGTGATTGAAACCACCAACACCACTCTCGATGAAAGTTACTGCAAGGGTTTCTCCGACGTATTACCGGGCGACTACGTGTTGATGACAGTTTCCGATAATGGCAGCGGTATTGCTGACGACATCAAGCAACGCATCTTCGAACCGTTCTTCACCACCAAACCGGTGGGCAAGGGAACCGGACTTGGACTTGCGACCGTGCACGGCATTGTCAAACAGTCACGCGGTCACGTGGCGGTGTATAGCGAGCTCGGCCTGGGGACGACATTCAAGGTCTACTTGCCCATCGTGAATACCGAAACACAGCCGTTGCACAGCGCCAACAGCAAGCACTTGCCTGAAGGCAACGAAACGGTGCTGCTGGTGGAAGATGAAGAAGCGGTCCGCGCTCTGGCCCGCCAGGTACTGGAAGGTTGCGGCTATACGGTGCTGGAAGCGGCCAATGGCAGGGAAGCATGTGACCTGGCACGGGCCTGGCACGGACCCATCGACGTGCTGGTGTCCGACGTCGTGATGCCTGAGCTCGGCGGACGTGAACTGGCAGAGCAGCTCAGCCTGATGCGACCGGGTTGCAAGATCCTGTTCCTGTCCGGCTATTCCGACGACGCCGTGATTCGTCATGGCGTGCTGCAGTCCAATTATGCATTTTTGCAGAAGCCCTTCACGCCGTCGGCGCTGGCACAAAAATTACGTGCGGTTCTCGACCAATAGGCCGTGATCAACAGGCGATAGCCACAGACTCTCCGCTATACTCTGTCCCGGTTTTTCCAACCGCTTTTCGAGTACCCACCCGAGGACACCCATGAGAAGAAAAATAGCCCAGGCCCTGCAGATTGCGGCGTTGTTCGCCACAGCAGCTGCCTCGCACAGTTCGCTTGGTCAGGCCGTGCCTGACATCGGTTTCAACAGCGTCGGCCGTGGCGCGCCCATCGCTGATGCACAGCAGTATCCCATCGTCGGTC
>JAZKEH010000297.1:13981-14940 GCA_040387155.1 Pseudomonadota bacterium
GCGGCGTGGGGATGAAGGATCTCACCTGGGTGAACGCCGACGGCAACGAGATGACCGACGACGCGTGGGGGACCGAGTATGCCAGGGTCATCGGACTCATGCTTTGCGGCGACGCCATCAACCTGTTCGGTTTCATCAACGAAATCGCGGCGCGTGACGGCAATGTGCCAGCCGGCGTGGATCCATTGCCGATTGATATTTACACGACAAAGGATTTCTACGCAGACAAGGATCTCTGGTTCGATCCGCGCTACTACCGTTGCAACTCCGGCATGGCCATTGAATCGCAGCGCGGTGCCAATCCCGGCGGCAACACGATGGGTTCTGATCCGCCACGCACGGCGGCGTGGGGACACTGCGATCGTGACTATCCGCGCGAAAACATTATCAGCCCCTATGGCTTTGCGTCCGCGCAGGAACACTATGAAGCGTTGATGGCCGAAACCAAAACGCGAGGCGGCCCGACCAAACATACCTATGCCACCGTGCCAGGCGATCTGAATGGTCGTTACCAATGGACAGAAGGCGGCCCCGGCGGCTTGCACGGCACCTGGTATTCGATGCTGATCACACAGATGCCGACGATCTTGTCGCTGCTGACACCCGAGTACCAACGCCGGGTAGTGCAGGAGTCCTATCATCAGGGTGCTGGTGAATCACAATGGCCATCGCAGTACTGCTGGCCGGAAGGCTTCATGCGTCGCTGGCACTTCGCGTCAACCCTGCAGCAACCGCACACGATCATGGTGACGCCAGAAGTCGTACAGATTCTCGCCGGCGTCGCACGTAACTTCATCACCCATATCCATGTTGATCGTGAGTTCAACATGGAGGGCGCTGTGCCACGTCTCGGCGATGATGTGCCGCGCTGGTATGGCGACACTGTCGGCTTCTGGGACAAGGACGTGCTGATTACGTGGACATCCAACGTGCAGGGCTGGCTCGCGCATTCGGCTTTT
>JAZKEH010000297.1:14950-27311 GCA_040387155.1 Pseudomonadota bacterium
GAATTCTCCAGCCAGATGCAGACTGTCGAGATCTACACACCCGTGCGTGATGCATCCGGCAAGGTCACAGGGTTGAACCACGAATCGGTTTTCTACGACAAGGAAGCATTGGTGGAACCTATCCGCATCGTGCGCAATCTTTCCCGCACCAGCAGCCTGAGCGAGGGCGAGCCCTACACCTATATTGAATGCGTGCAGACCATCTTCCCGATCAAGGGCATTGCGCAACCGATGACGCCCGGTGCTGTCATTGAGTATGAAGTGCCCGACATGTACGGCCGTCCGTGGGCGCAGATGTGGGAAAAATACCTGGAAGAAGGCATGCAGAAACCACAGGCCGAAGGCGATATTTTCAGCTTCCCCTGATCAGTACACAGACCGGGTTTCGCAGCAATCAGGTAGCAGAGGTCGTCCTGCTACCTGATTGCCGGCCCGGTTGCTCCATCAAAGCCTACAACCTTCAGCGCTTGAAACTCTTCATCACTGGCAACTCCTTCGGCAATGACCAGCATGCTGATGCTGTGCGCGATGTGCGTGAGACCTTTCAGGAAGGTCTGATTGCCGGGATTGTTGTGCAGGTCACGCACAAAGCTCACATCCACTTTCAGGTAGTCGAGACCGAGTGCATGGAAGCGACCGATCTGGCTGAACTGGCGCCCAAAGTGTTCGATGCCAATGCGACTGCCGCCGGCCTTCACTGCCAGCACCAGCGTCTTGAATCCATCGAAGTAGCGCAGCGCACCGGCTTCGGCAACCTCGATCCACAACCGCCTCGATACTGCTGACCGCTGTTTCAGCAATTCAACCAGGCGTGGCAGGAAGCTGGCATTCTCCAGCGAGCTTGCCGAAAGGTTGATTGCCAAACCGGGTAAAGCGGGATCATTTGCAAGTTGGGTCAGTCCCAGTTCGATCGCGGCCAGATCCAGTTGCGCCGTCAGTTTCAAGCGCTCTGCCATCGGCAGGAAGTGACCGGCTGGCAACCATTCGCCCTGCTCCGTCAGTTTGAGCCGCAACGGACATTCACGATGCAGCAAACCGCCGGTGGCATCAGCGACGGGGAAGGAAATAAGCCGCACGCGATGCTGCTCGATCGCGCTCTTGATCAGACGCGACCATTCATCGGCACTCTTCGGCGCGTCATTGGCGCCAAGCGTTGCTTCACGAATACCATTGATGCCATCCGCTTCCGCCGCTGCCAGCGCTGCATCCACCTGCGACAGCACCGCCCCGAGTTCGAGGCCGGGCGGGAAAGCACCAATGCCGAGACATACTGCAGGGCCCTGCTCAACAAAGGGTGCGGTTTCCTTCACCAGGCGCGCCAACAGCAGCTCGGCGACATTTCCCACCATCACCTTTCCGGCCAACATGATGGCGAAGTCGGCGCCATTCAGTCGCGCTGCCGTGCCGTCACCATGGGTATCCAGACAGTTGGAGACAACGGCGCCAACACGTCGCAACAAATCATCGGTAGCCTCGCGGCCAAGACGCTGGTTGATACCGACGAGATCAGCAACGCGGATGATCAACAGTGCACCACCACTTGAATCTTCCCGCGCCAGTGCCGATTGCAAACGCCCCATGAAGTAGCTGCGGTTGGCGAGACCGGTCAGCGGATCACTGTTGGCTTCACGCCGCACGGCTTCCAGTTGGCGCGCCTGTTCCTCGAACATCAGCTTGATGCGCTCAACCATCGCATTCATCGCCTTGCCGAGCTTGCGCAGCTCAGGTACTGCCGGTTCCTTGATTGTGACAAAGCGACGATCGGTAATGGCCTGCGCCTGCTCAATGACCGTGTCGAGTGGTTGGCGCAAGCGGCGAAGAATGCGGCTGCCCAGATAACCGGCGACGAGGCCTGCCACTACTGCTGCCAGCACGAGCTCGATGACACTCTTCCACAGCGAGGCGTAGGCGAAGCTGCTGTTGCTTTTCAGCACGACGGTACCGAATTGCGTCCAGCCACCGGTAATCTGTGCTTCTCCCGGCAGCGAGTCGAGCGGCAGCATCTGCATGAACCATTGCGGCACCGTGCTGACTACAACTTCGGCTTTGCGCGAAACCAGCACTTCGCCCTGCGGTCCCACCACTTCAATGGACTCATAATGGCCGCTGTCGAACAGAGCCGACACCGCCAGCTCCACAATCACCAGATCAGGTTGTTGCTGGCTCAGCGACAATGCGAGCGCCGCGGCGTTATCGACATTCTTGGTTGTCAGCTGCTCCTCCAGATAGGAACGCGCCGACAAGGTCGACGCCAGCAAACTGCCGACCAATGCGAGCAGCATACTGATGATGATGGCGAGCCAAAGTTGGCGATACATGGACATGACTGTCTCCAGCAAAAAAACGTTTTCTGTTTTACTTCTTCACTTCACTACTTGTTTATTCCAGGCCTTCAGTGCGCGCGCGCTGGACCAGATCCTGCCAGCGTGTCAGCTGGCCGGTACCTTCCTTGCGCGTGGAATTGGCGGCGACACCACTCCATACCGCGTCGCTGTTGAAACTGAAAATTGGTTGCAGATCGCCGCGCTGCGACGCCGACTTGATCTGCACGTCGAGATTATCGAGCACGAGGGGCTCGGCATTCGGGGTCGGATAGTAGGCTAGCACCATATGTGCCAGCGTGGTCGGCCCTGCGTCTGCATGGACCGCGGCCTTGACGTAGACCATCCGCAGCTTTTCGGTAGCAACGCCCACTTCTTTCAGCGAGTAGTACTTGGCGATAGCCATATCTTCGCAATCACCCTCACCCCTGCCGATCAATTCCATCGGGGTCGCCCAGTAGTCGTTTTGCTGCCAGACCTTGACGTCGTCGTAAAAGTAGAAGTTGTTATTGAAAAAGTCATTGATATATATGAGCTTTTCCGCCTCCGGAAGCGTACTGGCAATTGTCAGGGTCTGCTGCCAGCGGTCCAGCAGCGGCAGCCGGGTGGTGTCGAATCGCTCCAACAAGGCGGCCCGCAGCCGGTCGAAATCAAAACCAAGAGCCTCAGGCAAAGGGCTCCATAACGCGAACAGACAGGCAACAAACAACATTCCCCTTATTCGGCACGGCAAAAAGACCCTATTCGAGTTAAGATCAGCACACATCAGCTTAAAGATCGTCCCATTTAGCCCTTTTGTGAAGTACGTCCCAGTTTTTTGATGTTTGGCTCAACTGCCCGAAGGCCGATGCCGTTATAGCCAATATTGATCGGGAAAGCTTCCCAGTTGACCAGATTCATCCCCGATCTATATAACGACGCTGAGTAGTAAAAAGATTAAGTGGAATTGATTGCCCGGAGGCAGCTTCCTACATGAGAAAACAACTTGTACTGACTTTGTTGAGCGCGGCACTGACTTTTTCGGCAGTACCAGCCGCCTATGCGCAGCTGACCTCTAACGAGGCACTTGCGCTGATCCAGACCATGGTTGGCAACGACACGCCAGCTGAAGAAATCGTGGAAGCCCTGGTTGAACAAGGCATTACCGTGGAAGAAGTGCTGGAGATCCTGTCCACACTGACCAACAGCTCTGCACCAGTGGAAGTCATTGGCGCGCTGATCGATTCCGGTATGCAGGTTGAAGAAGCGGCCACTGAATTGGCCCTCATGAACAACACTGATCCCGGCACGATGAAAACTGACATGCTGAAAGACATGGGCATTACCATGGAGACTGCCACCCGTTTGGTAATCGCTCTCAGCACCAGGCAGTCCACCACTGATCGTATCGACAGTCTGATGCAGATGGGCATGTCGCTGCGCGAATCTGCTGATTACATTGTTACCCTGACCATTGCCGCCAAACCGATTGAATTGCTGGACGCCATGGTGAGCGTGGGGCTCACGCTGAACCGTGCCGCTACCGTATTGGTCGCCAATAACAGCAGTGCTCCTTCCCAGGATTTGCTGACGGCAATGACTGACCGCGGTCTTGATATCGCGGAAGCCGCCGAAATTATCGTCAACAATGAAGGTACCGCCGCTGGCGACCAGAGCCGTAACGCGCAGGTTGCCCAGACCCTGGCGACCCAACCCGACGCAACCCAGGCAGATGCCAATGCGGTAACTGCCCAGGCACAAACCCTTGCCCAGGTCCAGGCTCCCTTGCAGATCACCCAGCCGCCAGTCTCGTTCAGCAATGACATTCTGACCGGCACTGCCAACGGTGGCGGTGGTGGTGTGAGCACCGCTCAGTAAACGCGCTGTTACCGCAGTGACAAAGGCAGCCTCCGGGCTGCCTTTTGCGTTCAGGGGTGAATGAAAACCGGATAGCAGGGGTCTGTTAATTGCCGGGCGCCCAAGGAGCTTCGCACCCCGTGCTATAGTCTTTGTGCCGTGGATCAGTAGTTGTTGTTTGCTGGCTAGTAAACGAGAACGCCAAAATGATTCGCTCAACCGCCCTCGTGTTTTCGCTGCTCACCGTGTTGGGTTCACACCCCTTGTTGATCACCGCTGCCGAGAGCCCGCCGAACAATGAAGCCTTCAGACAGGCACTGGCTAACCGCGAAGCATTGGAAACTGCTATCGCCAAACTCGAAACCAATAGTGATCTCTACAACAGCGAGTTGAGCGAAGCCTGGCTATCGCTAGGCAACAACCTGCGCACGCTGGGTATGCACGAAGAAGCCACCGAAATCCTGGGCAAGGCACTGCAGGCAGTACGTGTCAGCAGCGGACTGCATGACCTGCAGCAGCTGCCCATCCTGCAGCAACAACTGCAATCGTGGCTGACGCTGGAAAACTGGGAAGAAGTCGACGCCACCAGTCATCTCATCTACTACATCACCACCAAGTCACTGCCACCCGGTGCGCAACCGCGCTTCGATGCGCTGCAACAGTTGGCGCAGTGGGAATCGCGCGCAACTCGTGAGCAACTACTGCCCGCCGTACGCCAGACTGAATTGCTTGCCGCTCGCCTGTACAGCAAGGAAATCCAGGCCATAAAGAATGCCGCACCCTATGAGGAACGCGACACCCAACTGGCGACACTCAACCTTGATCTGGCGGCTGTCGAGCTGCAATTGACCCGACAGATTTTCGACACACCCCTGATGGCCTACGAGAACACCCAGCAGCGCACCAACTCCCGACTTGTCTGCACCACTTTCCGCTTCCCCAACGGCTCTGTCTCGCAAACCTGCACCAATGAGGAAACGCCGAACATGGCGTACTACTTTGAAGCCGACAACAAGAAGGACCAGGCGCTGAACCTGCACTTCGGCAACATGCAGGCAGCGATGGCAGAAACCTTGCTGTTGTTGCAGGCAGACACCATTGGGTCACCAGCACGTGAAGAGCTGATGACCCGCATGCTCGAACTGTCAACGCAGTACAACGAGTTCATGCAAGAGCGCTATTAGTGCCGTTGGCGTACCAGGCTTGCGCCCGGTTCAAATCCCGATAAATTTCCGCTCGCCCGCAATGATGCCGCTGACAGACGGACGTGCTGCCATGCGCGCGAAGTAAGCAGACAGTTTGGGATATTTCGCCGCATCAATTCTGGTGCCGCAATGATCGAGGTTGATCAGCATGCAGGTAACGGCGATGTCACCAATGGTGAGGCCGTCGCCGACGAGGAAGCCTTGCGCCGGTGTCACACTTTCGAGATAGGCGAACAGGGGCGGAATATTGTTGGCTTCCACTTCATCAGCCTTGGCGTAATCGCCAACTGCCTTGCGGATTTTCGGCAGCACCACGCGGTTGACGAAGATGATGGTGGCTTGCGGAAACATCACGGTATCCGCGTATTCCTCAAACCAGATGGCCTTGCCGCGCGCCTTGGGCTCCAGTGGAATCAGGGGATTCCCCGGGTGTTTCGCTTCAAGATAGGCAACGATGGCGGTGGAATCCGCCAGCATGTAGTCGCCGTCCACCAGCACCGGAATCTTCTTCAGCGGACTCGCCGCAAGAAACAGCGGATCATCCGATTGGGGGCCCACCGGACGATGATCCAGCGCAATTCCTTTCTCGGCGGCAAACATCAGCACCTTGCGGGCAAAGGGGGATACAGAGATACCGAACAGAATCATGTGATGCTCCTTGTTTGAAAATGGCAGTTGGAATTAAATCGGGGTCCAACAACAAAAACCAGAGGGCAACAGGATTGACTGTTTCCCTACTCCCCCGGAGCAAGACCCCATGTCGTCCTTGAAAAAGTTAAGTGCTGCCTGCGCCTTGTTGTTGACCGCTTCGGCGAGCCAGGCCCATCACGGTCTTGCCAATTTCAATCTCAACATCGACCTGACCATCGAAGGCGTGATCGCCGACATTGCATTGATCAATCCACATTCGTGGATTTACGTTGATGTAAAGAATGCCGATGGCAGTACCAGCAAGTGGAAGTGCGAATTACGCGGCGGCACCGTGCTGCGCCGTTCCGGCTGGACGCAGGATATGTTCGCCGTCGGTTCCGACGTCACCATCACTGGCTCGCCCGACCGCTTTGAAGAGAACACCTGCTACATGGGCTCCATCCTGTTTGCCAACGGCAACAAGATGGATCGTTATGGCCAGTTGGTCGCCGCAGAACTTGAAGTACGCAAAGCCATGACAGTGAAACGTCTTGCCAATGGTGTGCCCGACATCAGCGGCGATTGGGCGGCGGAACAGGTTGTCATGACTGATCCGCGCGGCCTCAGCGGCACATTGGTGCCACTCGGCGTTGCCGATGAGTTTGATCCCGGCGAATTACCTGCCGGCGGGCGCGCCTTCCAGGGTTCACGCGGTACGCCGGAATCCTTTTCTGATGATCCGCTGGCCACTACCTGGAAGCGCCCTTCTCCGCTGCCGCTAACCGATGCAGGCAAAGCCGCGATCGCTGATTTCGATGGTGGCTCCAGCGACAACCCACGCCTGAACTGCCAATCAACCAACATCCTGTTCGACTGGAGCTTCGACAATCCGATCAATCGTATTCGCCAGACAGAAAAGGAAATCCAGCTCACCTACGGCTTGATGAACATGGAACGCACTATTCATCTCGACCAACAGGCCTTTCCGACGAACCTCACACCGAGTCGCACCGGTTATTCCATCGGCCGCTGGGAGAACGATGTGCTGATCGTCGAAACGCGCGGTTTTCTCGCGGGCATTCTGTCGGCGGATTCCAATACACCGCACAGTGACAAGCTCCATGTCACCGAACGTTTCACGCTTGATCCCGCCAATGGCGCACTCATTCGTGAATATACGGCGGAAGATGGCGTCTACTGGACCGGCGAGTCGCGCGGGCGCGATAGCATGTTCGTGTCGTCACTGCCGTTCGAGCTTTACAACTGCGACGACCGTTCGTTCAAGACCGACTCACTGCAACAACAATAACCACAACTGCTTTTATTGGTTGATTCACCACGAGAGGAAACATGAAAAAGACGAGTATTGCCGTCACCTTGCTTGGCGCACTTTTATTCAGCGCCACCAGCTATGCCCAGGAATGTAATCGCGACTGCCTGACAACGCATCTCGATACCTATCTCGCTGCCGTCGCCGCACACAAGCCGGAGAGCGGCAATTTGTGGGTAGGTTTCCGCCAGACCGAAAATTCTGTCGCCATCCCCGAAGGTCAGGGTGTGTGGGAGAACGTCACCGGACTCGGCTCAATCCAGCGCCGTTATCTCGATACCGCGCAAAGCCAGGCCGGCTATTACGGCACTGTGATGATGGGTGAGGAAGAAGCCGTCGTCGCGCTTCGCCTCAAAGTAAAGCAGGACCAGGTCACCGAAGCGGAGTGGTTCATTTCGCGCAAGAGCGATCCAGGCGTCAATGGCACCGGCAACACCCCGTTTGATCTGGAAACACTGCGCAAGACGCTGCCCGCTCAACGCGTCGTTCCGGCAGCCGAGCGCCTCGAACGTGACGCTTTGCAGTCCATCGTCAACACGTATTTCGACGGCATTACCAGCCACAACGGTTACCTCGTCAAAGGTCATCCCGGTTGCTCGCGCTACGAGAACGGCTTCCCTACTTTCAACAGCCCGATGCGTGAAGGCATGGACATCGGCAACGACGGTAAGACTGATTGCCGCACGCAGGCCGACTTTGGCGTAGCCACTGTTGCCATCCGCGATTACTTCGTCATCGATGAAGAATCGCAGACCGTGATGGTATCCGCCATGTTCCGCCGCGAAGCCGGCGAAGAGCGCCGCCGCAATCACTTCACCGAAGTATTCCATCTGGATGGCGGCAAGATTCGCGACATCCATGCCTGCTTTTACTACGCACCCGAAGATCGTCCCGTGCCGAACTGGCCGCCGTATGATGGCTTGTTCCCACTGCCAGCGGCCTATCGTTGAATAGCTGATCGAGCCCTTGCCGATGAATAGTGCAGCGTTTGTTCCATTCATCGGCAAACTGCAGCGCGCATTGTTGCTGGGTGTTTGCGCAGTTTCAGCAGTCAACGCGCAAGACACTGGCAGTGCGCTCTTCGCCGGCGCCTGCGCGCAGTGCCATGGCACTGATGGTCGTGGCACCCCAGCGGCACCCTCAATAGTGCCGCGTGTGGCCAGCAGCACTGACGATAACCTGCTGGCCTTTCTGCGCACCGGCAGTCCTGAAAAAGGCATGCCACCTGCTGCGGTCAGTCGCGAGCAACTGCCGGTACTCGTTGAATACCTGCACACGCTGGCGAATGCCGCTCCCGCTGTCACCGCCGTGCAAAGCTCTGTCACCAGCCTGCGCACCATTGATACGTTCACGCCATTGACGGAAGCGATGCTGCTGAATCCGCATCCGGAAGACTGGTTGTGGTTCAGTCGCACAGCGGATGCGCAACGTTTCAGTCCTCTCGACCAGATCGACACCACCAACGTTGGCAACCTTGCATTAGCCTGGTCACGCGGCTTGCCGAATGGTCTTACCTACACGATTCCCCTTGTCTACAACGGCGTTATGTATCTGACAACGCCGGACTCCGCGATCCAGGCACTTGATGCCACCAATGGCGATCTGATCTGGGAATACCGCCGCAGCTATGCCAACGCCAACATGGGTGCGTTCGGCCGCTCCAAGACCTTGTCGATGTTTGCCGACATGGTTTATTTCACAGCGCCCGACGGCATGCTGGTGGCGCTGGATGCACGCACGGGCCAATTGCGCTGGGAGACAGCGACCGGCGCGCGCGGCAACAGCGCCGGCTCCATTGTCGTCAAGGGCAAGGTCATTTCGAACGGCACCTGTGGCAGCGGACCACGCGACGCTTGCGTCATTACTGCGCATGACGCGTTGACGGGAAAACTGGTGTGGCAATTTCATACGACAGAAGGCCCGGACAACTCCTCCGGCACTGATACCTGGGGCAACACACCGGTGGAAGAGCGTCTCGCTTCGCCGTGGGGTTTACCCGGCAGCTATGATGCAGATACCGATCTGATCTACTGGGGCATTGCCAACCCAATGCCAACCACACGCGCCAATCGGCACAAGGGCGACAGCAGCAATGTTGGCTACGAGGCTCCCACCGAACTCTACAGCAACTCCACGGTGGCGCTTGATCCCGATACCGGCGAACTGAGCTGGTATTACCAGCATCTGCCGGGTGATGACTGGGATCTCGACATGAATGAAGAACGCACGATTCTATCGACGAAGATCAACCCTGATCCTGCGCATGTGCGCTGGATCAATCCCAATATTGAGCGCGGATCAGTGCGCGATGTTGTCGTCAACGTTGGCGAAGGCGGCGGCCTGTGGTTGCTCGACAAGCACAGCGGCGAATTCATCTGGGCCACGCCGTTTCCGTTTGATGTCGACAACTTCTTCCTCAGCGCAATCGATGTCGAAACCGGTCGTACGCATATCAATCAGGAACTGCTGGTGGACGAGCCAGGTGAGAACCACTTGATCTGCTACTTCAACACACGGAGCTTCTGGCCCACGGCCTACAATCCGGAAAAGAACGCGCTGTATGTACCGTATATTCGCAACTGCCTGAACATGACGTCAGAGAATCCGGCAGCAGGCACACGCGAACGCCGCGTTGGCGCAGCTGAACCTGGCGTGCCAGAAAGTGAGTTGAACGGTTTGGCGAAAGTGAATCTGGAAACCGGCGAGATTACGCATTGGCCGTATGGTCGCATCCCGACCAACAGTGCCATTCTTGCCACTGCCGGCAATGTGGTGTTTTGGGGCGACATCAATCGGCGTTATCAGGCCTTGAATGCCGACACCGGTGACGTCTTGTGGGAAACAATCCTTGGTGGTCCGATCTCTGTCAGCAACATTACCTATGCAGTAAATGGTCGCCAGTATGTTGCGGTTATTGCGGGCAATACCTTGTCGCAGTCCAGCCTGACGACTGCAGGGGCCGGTCCGATTCCCTTGCAGTTGGATGCACAGTCCGGCGACGCGGCGATCTATGTCTTCGCGCTACCCACTGCGTCCGCAACGGAGTGAAAACGTGGATGAATAAGAGTTTCCTCTGCATCGGCGCACTTACCTTTGCGGTAACACTCGCCTGTCAGGCACAGCAAACCGGCTTCGTACCGGTGACGCAGCAAATGCTGGAGAACCCCGCCCCCGCCGACTGGCTGATGTTCAGCCGCACCTATGATGCACAGCGCTACAGCCCACTCGACCAGATCACTACCGACAATGTCGGCAGCCTCACACTCGCCTGGGCGCGCAACCTCGCCGACGGCAATACCGAAACCGTGCCTCTCGTTTATGACGGCGTCATGTATGTGGTGACACCCGGCGCTGTCGTGCAGGCGATGAACGCTACCAACGGCGACATCCTGTGGACCTACAAGCGCGACATCAGCGCCAGCATCGCTGCCACCTCACGCGCGAAGACGCTCGCCATCCAGGACGATGTCATTGTGTGGACAGCGCCCGACAGTTTTGTTGTAGGTCTCGATGCACGCACCGGTCAATTGCGCTGGGAAACCCAGGCCGATGGCCGTGGTCACACCTCTGGTCCGATCATCGTCAATGGTGCAGCCATTTCCGGCGGCGCCTGTTTCGGCAATCGCGACAATTGCTATCTCGCCGCGCACGACGTGAAGACAGGCAAGGAACTGTGGCGCTTCTACACAACACCAGCGCCCGGCGAACCGGGCGATGAAAGCTGGAATGGCGCTGAACTGAACAACAGACAGGCTTCCACCTGGGGCTTTCCCGGCAGCTATGATGCCGAGCGTGGCATGCTCTATTGGGGCATTGCCAATCCGATGCCGGACCAGCGCAGGATTCGTCATGGCGATCCCGATGGCACCAGCCGCACCTCACCGTCCGATCTTTACAGTAACTCCACCGTTGCGCTCGATGCAGCGACCGGCAAGCTACAGTGGTATTTCCAACATCTGCCCGGTGATGACTGGGACCTTGATGCGACGCATGAACGCACACTCATACGCAGCAAGGTTGCGCCGGATCCGAAATTCGTCAAATGGATCAACCCGGCGATCAAGGCCGACACCCCATACGATCTCGCAGTAACGCTGACCGAAGGTGGCGGCCTGTTTGTACTTGATCGCGCGAATGGTGAATTCCTGTGGGGAATGCCGTTCCCGCTGGATGTGCCCGAGTTTGCAATCTCGTCTATTGAGCCGACCACCGGCGCAGTAACGCTTAACTGGGATCAAGTGTTCAAGCAGTCCGGTGAAACCAAGATCGTCTGCTTCTGGAATACACGCAGCTACTGGCCAACGGCCTACAGCCCCGACACCAATTCGCTATACACATCGTACATTGATGCCTGCCGTGAACTGACGACAGCGACACCCGACAAGCCGGAGAGCTGGCGCGCTGTCGCACGACCGGGCAGTGATCCCAATGCACTGACAGGCATCGCCAAAATCGACCTGACGACCGGCGAAGTGCTGCGCTTCAACGTTGGCCGTGCGCCCAGCAATGGCGCGGTACTGACTACCGCCGGCAATCTGGTCTTCCACGGCGACATGAACCGCCGCTTTCGCGCCTTCGATGCCCGCACCGGCGCTCGACTGTGGGAAACCATTCTGCCCGCCAACATTTCTGTCAGCACGATCAGCTATGCAGTGAACGGTCGTCAGTACATTGCCGTGATGACCGGCGAGAATCTGAAGGTGCCGGAGTTGATCGGCGTAGTGCCTGAAGTCAGTACGCCGCGCGGTCACAATGCGATTCAGGTGTTTGCACTACCCAAATAAAAAAGCCCGCGTACGCGGGCTTTTTTATTCCAACTGCTTTTAGTATGAATAGTTCACGTTCAAGTTATAGCGTCTTCCCAGCAAGTCACCATTCACACCGTCAAAGGTGAACGCATTGCCCGGATCAGCCCAAGGCTGTTTGTCGAACAGGTTGTTGACGTTCAGGCTGACGTTCAGCGTGGAACCGTCGTTGATGTTGAAGCGGTAGCCAACCTGACCGTTCCAGATTGCCTGGGTGGGATAGGAGTTGTCTGC
>JAZKEH010000297.1:27321-30190 GCA_040387155.1 Pseudomonadota bacterium
TGCTGTAGCGCTTGATACCGAAGTCATAGCTGGTGCCCAGCGTCAGCGACAGATTGTCACGGCTGTAGCTGGCGTTCAGGTTGGTCTGCCATGGCGCCGTACCGAACACCACCACGCCCTTCCTTGAAGTCACCGTGCCCGCGGTGCTGGTGTTCTGGTAATCAATGTAGCTACCGAGGAACCGCAGCGTTGCACGTTCCCGGCCACCAAAAAGACTCAGATCAGTGCTATACGACGCTTCAAAATCGACACCACCGGATTCGATCCAGTCGCGGTTGATGTAGATCAGCAGGACGTTGGAAATGCGTTTCAGGCCCGGCACGTTGCTGTCGGGACCTTCACGCAGGATGAAGTCGCAATAGCGCTGGATCTTGTCTTCGTAGCAGCTGTCGAGCACTTCCTGCGCACTGGTGGAAGCCACGATGTTGTTCTTGATCGTGGTGTCGTACCAGTCGAGCGAGAACTGCAAGCCTTCCACCCAGCTTGGTTGATAGACAAAACCGGCGGTAAAGGTCTTGGCATTTTCCGGCACCAGATCCGGCTGACCAAACGTGGTTGTCAGTGATTGATACTGGGCAGTAGTGCCAATAGCCTTCGCATCGGGCGTTTCCAGAATGTCATAGATGTTGGCGGCAGCGCCGTTACGATCAGTACGTTCCGCCATGTTGGCGGCGCGTACGTCTTGCGACACCGTGCCACGCAAACGCAGCTGTTCATTGATGCGCCAGCTCAACTGACCTTTCCACGACCAGACCTCACCGGCCTGCGCGTAGTCGGCCCAGCGGGTAGCTGCACCAAAGACAACTTCCTGCGCGAAAGGCTTGTTGGCCAGCAACGGAATGTTGAACTCGGTGAAGGCCTCGCGTACTACTGAATCGCCCTTGCCAAAGGGACCGGCCGAAATGAATACGTCCTGCGCGCTATTGAGAGCAAGACGGGTAACACCACGACGACCGATGGCCGCGTTGTTGGCTACGCTGGTTCTGATAAACGGATCGATGGCCGGGTTGACGCCTGCTGCCTGTACAACCTGCTGATAGCTCTCTTCACGCCAGGCGTAACCGAGTGCCATCGAAATCGGACCAGCGCCCCAGCCGTCGAAGATCTGGCCATCGGCGGTAATTTCAGCAGCGTCCTGCCGCAAGTCGAGCAACCTGGCTTTGTCGTTGCCCGAGACATACTCGTAATAGATCGGATCGCGCTTGCCGTTGGCATCGAGAAAGTAGCCATTGGTGGCTACTTTGGTGCCGGGTTCATAACCGGTTACCCAGGCGATGGATTCAGGGGAGGCCATGCCGCGACCGAAGGGATTTAATGGCTTGCAACCCTGGGCTACGGCGTTTTGTGGTGCATTGGGGAAGCGGGTCACGTTGCACACAATGTTGCCGTTGGCATCCCTCACTGCGTCCATCGCGAGATACACACGGTCCTGTCGCACCGGATTTTTCTGCGAAGCCGTAGTGTCGGTATGGCCACTTTGCGCCCAACCATTGACCATCCAGCCGTCGAAGAAACCATCGGATTCAACCTCGTACTGGAAGCCGGTAGTAACCGAGGTCATCTGGGAATCGTTGACCATTTCTGCCAGCCCAATATCCATTGGGGTGTTGATCTTGCTGATCTTGAGATAGGGAATGTTGTGACTCTCGGCAAAGTTGGCAGTGGCCTGGATATTGGCGGGGATATACGGGTTACCGCTGAAGATCATCGGCGCGCTGGTAGTCGGCGTGATGCCGTCTGCTTCCACCCGCGTGGTTTCACCACCCACCAGGTTCTGCGTATTCACCGTGCTGCTGTAGGTGGTGCCGTAGATGCCCTGCACAAACACGTTCAGGTTCTCGGTAAGGTCGTAATCGAAATACGCAAACATGTTTTCGTTACGGTTCTCACTGCGGATCTGGCGCGAGAACTCATCATTGACCGTGCCAGAGCCACCACCATCCTGCGAGTTGTTGTTGGCATCAAAGTAGGTGCCGAGTTTGTACTCGGACGCGTTACCGTTGGCATCCATGATGTACTTCGGAATCGCCGTATTGGTGGGGAAGGTCAGGATGCCGTCGAGTGAGGAGACGCGTGACACCACATTGGGTCGTGGTATCAGCCTTGGATTAGACAGCGAATTGCCGGCCAGTGGATCGGGGTTGGTGATAAAGCGGGTATTGGTGTACCAGTCGAAACCATCACGACCAAAAATGGCCGGCGTGTCCTGCGTTTCGAATGACAACAGCATGTGGCCTTTTTCAGCCACCTTGAATCCGCCTGAGACGCCGAACGAGTTACTTTCGCCGCGTCCATTCTCAAGAATGCCATAGCGCGCATTGGCGCGCAGGCCTTCGTAATCAGTGTTCAGAATGTAGTTGACGACGCCAGCGACCGCATCAGTACCGTAGGCTGCCGTTGCACCGCCCGTTACCGCTTCCACCGACCGCATCAACTGCTGCGGAAACATCGTGATACTGGGCCCACCAAAGATTGTTGAACTCACGACACGGCGACCATTCAACAGCGTCAGCGTGCGGCGGCTGGCGAGACCACGCAAGTTGAGCGAGCCGTTGCCGGGCGACGCAAAAAAGTTGAAACCGTTGGGGTTCTGGCTGTTGAAACTTTCTGCGGTTGCCGAACCGTTGAAGATTGGCAGTGCAGCAAGCGCATCGACCAGCGAGTTTGGATTGATGATGCTGACTTCTTCGAGAGTAATGACAGTAGTAGGGTTCGGCGATTCCATGCCGCTGGTGCGGATGCGGGTACCGGTGACGAGGATTTCCTCTTTTTCATCAGGCTCTGCAGCGGCCGCTTGTGCCTGTGAGTACATCAGCGGAGCGGCCATTGCTGATGCGTAGAGCAAAGAGGACAGAGTTTGTTGAATGGT
>JAZKEH010000298.1:0-5638 GCA_040387155.1 Pseudomonadota bacterium
CCCCGCCTCGGGCCTTACTCAGAGCACAAAACAAAAAGGGCCCCGAAGGACCCTTTTGCTAAAACGACAAGGAACTCAGAGCACTTCTTTCACGATAGCCTTGAACTCAGCATCCGTGATGATCGTCTTCTTCTTGATACCAAGCGCCTTCACCCGATTCAGGATTTCAGCCACCTTGTCATCCGGCGTGTCATTGATGCCCATCTGCTCAAGGCTGAAGGTCACAGAACGCTTGCCGCTCTTCTTGCCCAGTACGATGTCACCTACGCGACCAGTCAGAGCCGGATGCGTGCCGAACATGGCCAATGGCTCCTTGATTACCAGATCCACACCAATGCCGGATTCACGCGTGAAGTTGCGCGAGCCACCAACCGGTTTGTTGACCGCAATCGGGATGTTTGACATTTTCGAGACCAGTTCGAACAGCTCGGGGAATTTCTTCATGTTGTAGTTCATCGGAATGCCGTATAGCACTTCGAGAGCCAGCACGAGTTCTTCCATCGCTGCGTTACCTGTACGTTCACCCAAGCCATTCACACAGCTATGAACAACGGTAGCGCCGGCTTCAACGGCAGCCAATTCGGTGGCCACACCAAGACCGAAGTCGTTGTGGGTATGGATTTCCACTGGCAGCTTCGTCAGGTTCTGGACGAGGCGCACCATGTATTTAATAGCTTCCGGCAATGCACAGCCCATCGTGTCGACAACACCAACGGAATCCGGTGGCGACTCGTTCATGATCGCGTTCAACAGGCTGACAAGATCTTCCTCGCGGGCACGCGTGGTGTCGTAGGGGAAGAACACCGTGTAGAGGCGGCGCTCTTTCGCATACTTGATCGCGTCCCTGCTCTTCTTGAAGACGTCTTCCCAGGTCCAGCCAAACTGGTATTTCAGTTTCGGATAACCGATTGGCACTTCGATGATGACGCCGTGGGCACCGCAATCAACCGCAGCGTCCATGTCGGCCTGCATGGCGCGGGCAAACGTGAATATCTTGGATTTGAGACCGAGACCACAAATGGCCTTGATTGCCTTGTAGTCATCCGGTGATACCGCCGGCATGCCGGCTTCGATACGGTCGATGCCAACATCGGACATCATTTCCGCCATTGCGATCTTGTCTTCAGGGCTGAACACCACGCCCGGCGTCTGCTCGCCATCACGCAGGGTGGCGTCGTGGATTTCGACTTTTTTCGGCAGGTTGAACTTGGAAGTCACTTCCGGTTTTACGTTGAACGGACTGACCCACCATTCGCCTTCTTTGTGATATTGCGCAGTCATGCGGTACCCCTGTTTTACTGTAATAAATGCAGGGGGGCAGAATACGGGGGCCGCCCGCGGGTAGTCAACGCGAAGCTGGCCCGGGTCAGCCCTGTTTCTTCCCGTTCCTATAGAGAAGGAAGCCGCTTCAACCCTGCCGGCGATCCATAATCAGCTGGAATTTGCGCGTGCGTGCGTTGACCGGAATGTCATCCACCGGCAGCACGCGAAAGCTGACATTGCGCAAGCGTTTCTGGGCAAGAATCTCCCGCAAGCGCTGGTCGATACCTTGCAAGGCTGCCACCTGCTGTGTTTCATCGAGCAGCGGATCGAGGCAAACCAGAAAATCAAAAGTCTTGTTGCTGAGCCACTGCAGTTGGAAGCGCTGCACACCGGCGACAAAGATTTCGACGATCGTAATCGGGTTGATGCAATCTTCCTGGCCATCTTCATTGATGAAGAACGGCATGCTCTCCGTCCTGCCGACGATGCTCTCGACTTCAAGATGCGGTGATGACGGATCGCTCTTGTTGACAACCGGCCGCAGAATGTCGGCCATGCGATAACGGATCAGCGGCACCGTGTAGTTGAACAGATTGGTCACCAGCGTGTGATCGTCTGCAGGTTCATAGATGAGCTCATCATCCATTAACAACATCGTGGCGGTATCGGGATTCACACCGCCCATCACGAGATGCTCGCTGCTGCCATAGCCATTGACAGCTTCACAACCGAACGCCGCTTCGAGCACAGACTTGTCGGTGGCACTCATGCCCTCGCCTGCCGTGCTGATAAAGCGCGGCGCAATCTTCAACTCGCCTTCCTGTTGTTTGCGCGCCAGCATCACCAAGGCACCGGTGTAGCCCGACAGAATGTCCGGCTGAAACTCGTTGAGCCCGGCAATGGTTTCAGCCTGCGGGTTGTTCACTTCAAACAATCCCATCTTTATGAAGAAGCGCGCGAGTCCACGACTCATCGCACTCATCATCGTCACCGCCGCATAGTGACCACCGACAGCACCGTAGAACGCCATGCGCATGCGACCGCGCTTGCGCTTGATCCCTGCCCGCGGCCGCGGGCGCCGTTGCTGCGGCCGCATCATTTGCGCAACGCCGCGTGCCCAATCCTCCTTTGAATAAACGAAGTAGCCCATCTCACCCGACGAACCCGACGTGTGAATGACACGAAATTCATCCTTGAACATGTCTGCGGGGTTGCTTGAACGTGTCAGGAAATCGGTGATCTGCTGCTTGCTGACGCGCGGATCAGTGACGATGCGGTCGTAGTTCGCCATCAGGATGGTTTTGGTGAGCGGGGGGAAGTCAGCCGGTACACAGGTATCAATAGCGATGCCGCGTTGCGCGATCAATTCTGCGTAATAAGGCGAGCGGCTCTGGGCATGCCGCACGAGCTTGCGAAACTTCTCCAGTTTCATGGCCAGAAACTGTGCCGGCGACAGCGTCAGGTTGTGACGGTATTCCTTCCGTTTTGTAATAAGGATTCTTAATTCTGTGAACATCTTTTTTTTAACCCTTTTTGTTTTTAATCCGGTTCCTGTTTACTGACGGTATGGCCAAAACTCCTGACCAGACTTGCCATTTTTGACCTTGCCTGCCAAAAGTCGCGGCATTCTACAGGTGCCACCTGTCCCTCATATGTCCTGTACAGGTATATTGCCGGTGCGATCAAGACCGGGTTCCGGATTAGTCAAACACGGTTTTGCGACCAACGCCTGTTTCGATAACAATGCTGACCATATCTGCGAGCCTGTGGAGGGCCCCGATGCAACCAACTTTTACTCTCAAATTTTTGGCACTGTCGCTGCTGGCAGGTATTCATACCCAAGCTCTGGCAGCCGATGACAGCAAGCTGCAGCTGGAGGTTTATACCTCAACCGCGCACGGTTATGCCGTAACCTCCACGTTGATCTACGGTGAACGTGACCTGTTGCTGATCGACCCCCAACTGCTGCTCAGCGAAGCCCGCGAAGTGGTAAAACAGATCAAGGCGACCAACCGCAAGCTGACCACCATCTATTCCACGCATGCGCATCCCGACCACTTCCTCGGCGTGGCTGCCATTCTCGAAGCCTTCCCCGATGCGAAGTATGTTGCGGTGAAGGAAGTAAGTGACCGCATCGTTACTGCCTGGCCAGCTCGCCGCAATTTCTGGTTCCCCACCTATGGCGATGATCTGCCCTCCGAAACAGCGATTGTGCCGGAAGCATTGAGCGAACCAGTGCTGGAACTGGAAGGCCACAAGTTCCCGATCACGAAGGAACAGATCGGTCTTGATGGCGCAGGCAATACATTTGTCCACATTCCTGAACTGGATGCCGTTGTCACTGGCGACATCGTGTTCAACTCGCATCTGCGTCCACCAGCCGATACCGCGCCTGTCTATGCAACCCTGGCCCGCATCAAGGCGCTGAATCCGAAGATCGTCGTCGCCGGCCATCAGGCGCAAGGCGCTGACAGCGATGCCGACGTACTCGAATTCATTCCGGCTTATATCGAGGCGTTCAAGGCCGCCAAGGCACAATCGGCCAATCCTGCAGAGCTCGTCGCGAAAATGAAGGCGCTGTATCCGGATCTCGGCCGGGTTGATGCACTGGAACAGGCAGCCAACACTGCTTTCGCACCGCCCGCTCCACCAGCAGCAGCACCCGCAGCACCGGCGCCAGCGAAGCAATAGCGATCACAATCCAGTAGTCAGAGGTCAGCATGAAGTTCTACTCCAACCAGGAAGTACAGGACTTACCGCACACCAATCACCTCTATACGCTGAACACGGAATCGTTTTGCATTGAGGTGGATCCGGTCGACCGCAAGAGTTACCGCGCCGGCGCTGAAACTGCAGCGCTTGGCGCGTTAACGCTCGCCTGCATCACCACTACTGGCGCCGTTGTCTCCCGCAAGAACGAAGAGTTTATCGATCCGGCCCACAAGCGCTTCAGTCTCGTCTATGCCATCGAAGGCGAAGTGGTCATCTCACATCATCTTGGCATGAGCGTACTGAAGGCAGGCGAATTCACGCTGATGGACAACAGTCATCCGCGCAAGATGCTGGTCTACAACCGCGTGTCGCTGTTTCTTGTCAGTGTTCCCTGCCAGGTCCTGCAGCGCTATTTTCCGATGCCGGAAGCTGTCGAAGGTCAAACGATGCAGTCACCGCGTGGCAACGCCGGCAATGAGCTGGCATTTTCACCGTTGCTGGAATTGTGGGAGCAGATCAAGAGTGGCAGCCTGCGTGAATTCGCACCGTCGATCTCTGAAAATTTCCTCAGTTCAATCTCGCGTCTGTACGCAGCCTGTTTTCCTGACCTCAGCAGCACGGCAATTCGTCGCATCATGGAAGCCAAGCAGTTGATCGAAGCCCAGCTCGGCAATCCAGAGCTGACAGTGGAAGCCATCGCGACCAGCATGGGTGTTACGTCCCGCTATCTGCGCAGCCTGTATCACGGTTCGGAGAAACTGTCGCACTACATCCTGCGTCGCCGTCTCGAAGAGAGTGCGTGCCAGTTGAATAATGTCATGCGCCAACACAGTTCAATTACGGCGATTGCCTTCCAGTTCGGCTTCAACAGTGCAGCCCATTTCTCGCGCGCTTTCCGCAAGCACTTCGGCTATACGCCACGCGATTTCCGCAAACATAATCTTGCGGGCTTCCTGTAGGGACAAGTTCCGCTTCCTGCTGCACCAATCACTGTGCTTCCATTTGACGTAGCATGCTCTTGGCATTAACAAATGCAGTGCATCCACAGCGAATGGTATTAATTTTCAAACGATGGATTTGAGGTGGTAATACTTCCCCGGGTCAGCCCAAGCCCCCTTGTTGCTGGCCCTTTTTTTTGGGACTACTCGACTGGATTGACGCCCCGCACCCTGCCCAGCCACTCCACCAGCTTCTCGATGTTCTCGTCCGTAATCGAGGCGCCACGTTCCCGCATATCAAGCACCAGTGCCCGCCAGCCATTCACATCCTTGCGGTGCTCAAACACACGGATCTCGTGACACTCGGTGCAGGTCCCTTCAAGGAAAACCCGCGCCGCTGAATTATCAAAGTACTCGCTGATCTCCTGCGCCACATAGTCACGCGGAAATGCCACCGACTCGGTGCCGAAATTCTCGCTGAGATAGCCCAGCAGCAACCGCTCATCCTTGCGACTCAACACAATCCCCCGCTGCTCCTTGTGCTGCACATCAAGCAACTGTTGCCATCCCTGCCTGTCCATCGCATGAAAGGCATAGTCATCAATGCCATGACACGACACGCAGTTCTTCAGAATCACACTCCGCACCGGACCATCAGGCAACTGCACCTGCGGACGCGCAGCACTTTGTGCAAAACCACATTGCGCCACGAAGAGAAGTAGCAG
>JAZKEH010000298.1:5648-6031 GCA_040387155.1 Pseudomonadota bacterium
CTGCGACAGAAAGAGCGTGCAAACCAAAGTCAGCTTCAGGCGCAGGGCTGGTGCAAGCCTCAGCGAACCTCGAACGCCATGGATGGCGTGAGCGAGCCTACAGGGGTGAAGCAGCACGCCGGCAAAGCAAAGCTTTGCGTGCTGCTGAACGCCATGAGGCTTTGCCGAATGGCTGGCCGCTTGCGGTACTTGCGGCGCTTCGCAGAGGCTTGCACCAGCCCTGCGCCTGACAATCTGAGCTCCGATCACGCAATCTCCAACGGATGCGTACTGCCCCCGATGCTATCCCGCTGAATCCCATACAACTGCAAAATCGTCAGCAACAAATTAGCCGTCTTCTCCGTGTTATCAGGATAAACAAAATGCCGATTCCCCTGATAAGT
>JAZKEH010000299.1:0-2734 GCA_040387155.1 Pseudomonadota bacterium
CAGCGTGCGATCCGGATTGACCTGTTCCAGTCCGCTGACGTGCAGCCACTGGAAGGCGAAGTTGGTGACGAGTGAATTCGCGCGCGGGTCGGCCAGCATGCGACGTACCTGTTGCTCCAGCGTACGCGCTTCGTGCAGCTTGCCGTTCTGCGCCAGTTGCACCAGTTCCTGATCCGGCTGGCTGCTCCACAGGAAGAAGGAGAGGCGGCTGGCAAGTTCAAGATCGTTGATCGCGAAACTGGCTGCAGTGTCGGTCGGTGGTGTGTGGGCACGATAAAGAAATTTTGGACTCGCCAGAATCGCCATCAACCCTTTCTGGATACCGTCATCGAAAGTACCGATCTCGCGGCCCGCACTGTAGAACTGCATCGCGCCGACCAGATCAGCGTCGGTGATCGGACGCCGGAATGCCTGCTGTGCAATGTTGCCGAGAATGCGGCGCGCGCAATCCAGTTCTTCACTCGGTTGGGTTGGTTTGCAAACAAGAATGCGATCTCGCGTCACGGTGTCGCTGACGCCCACAGGGTTGTACGGACCGCTGACAGTCACGTTGTCGATGCGGGGGCCGCCGGACACACCTTGTACCAGCACGGCCATACCATCTACCGGTACGAAGCCATGCAAGGTCTCAATGGTCTCAGCGGAAGAGCGCATGATGAAGCTGACGCCCACGCGATGGGTGCCGGCTTTGACAAAGTGACGAATGTTGCGGAAGCGGTCGTTGATCTTGCCGACGCCTTCCGCCTGTTGCAGATCAACGGCGCGCAGGTCTTCTTCGCCGCCGACATTGGCAGCGAAAATCTTTTCATCATCGACGGTGATGATGAGCGTGTTCTCGTCCATCACGCCCCAGACATAGCCGGCGCCGACCAGACCGGTAACGGAGAAGTCGTAGTCGCCATCCGCAGGGAAATCATGCTCCACCACCATGCCGCCACGAGTGCCGAGCGGTAATCCATCAATGTGCTGGTTCTGGCTGGCATTGGCCGCGCCGGGATAAACACGTGACACCGGTGCGGCCTGTGGTCTTCCCATCGCCTGCACGCTGACTTCACGCGCGGCCAGCATGTACTGCTCAAGGAAGCTCGGTGAAGCACCCAGCACGGTTGCCACATTGTCAAAGCCACTGCTCTCGTCATCGCGCGGCAACAGGTCGGCGGCATTAACACGCAGGCCCAACAGATCGTAAATGGCATTGGCGTATTCGTTGCGGTTCAGGCGATGCAGCATTTCGCTGCCAGGATTCGGTTCCGCAGCAGCGATGGCATCGAGGCTGGCTTCGAGCGCGTGTACCAGTGCTTTGCGTTGTTTCATCGTCGGCTGTTCCTGATCCGTTGGCGGCATCATGCCGGCATTCAGTTTCAGGATGACTTCTTCAAACAGCTCACCGTTGTCACGCAGTGCTGCTGGCGTGAGACCGTCGAGCGAGAAGCCGCCGGAATAGTCCTCGTCGTTGTGGCACTTGAGACAATAGGTGTCGAGCTGATTCCATTCCTTGCTGGCCGCAGCCAGTGGATCCTGCTGTGCTGCGACGACACCGGCAGCAAGTAACAGAAACAGGGAAGAAAGAGGGCTGATGCATTTCATGGTCGCGATCTTCATCGTGCTTGTCGTCCAAAGCGACGGATTTCAGTAACGTGCGGCAGTGTGCCTTCCCATGCGGTACGCAGGAACAATGACGGGTCGCCCCATTCCGCATCAAATTCGGAGGTGGGTTTCGCTGCCAGGAATTCTGGCAATGATGTGCCTTTGTAATATTCGACGCCGATGCGATCAGCCAGCGTGGAGCACATGTCGAGCTGCTGCTGGACGTAGGCCTTGTCGACGATACCGCTGCTGGCAATGACGCGGGTCTTGTCATCGCATAGCGGCAGCAACAGGTTAAGTGAATTGATCATGCCGCCAATCCAGCCGTTGGTGGCGTAATCGAGAATTGGATAGGCACCAACGCTGATCACATCGCCAACGACAATCACATTGTGTGCTGGCAGGTGTACATAGATGTCGCCGTCGGTATGCGCTTGCGGCAAGTAGCCGTAACGCACTTCTTGCTGGTTGAACTGCAGCGTTTCCACATCGTAGTAAAACGTTTTGTTTGGCTGCGCCTTGGCGGGTAGCGGTGGGTAGATCTGATTCTCCCATTTGCTGAGTATCTCGGTTGTCAGCCACAGGCGGGTGTTTTCATGCGCAATGATGGTGGCGCCGTTGTTGCCGAGTACTTCATTGCAGCCAATTTGGTCGCGATGGCAGTGGGTGTTGAATAGCAGGGACGGGGTTTTGCTTGTCCTGGCTTTCACCAGTGCCAGCAGCGCATCTGCTGACGTGAGGTTGCCACCATCTACCAGCGCGACACCTTCAGTTCCACTCATCACCAAAACATTACCGCCGGCACCTTGTACTAATGCAAGTCCGTCAGTGAGTTCCTGCCAGTTGAGTGTATCGGCAGCGAGGACGTGTGACTGCCAGCCTGTGCTGAGAGCCAGGGTAGAGCTGGTGAGAAAGGAGTTATGCAGAAAACGACGACGTGAGTAATTCATGGTTGTCTCGTGAAACGGCGCACGAGGCCCTCTGTTCTTGTTGTTGGGGAGGGTTGGAATTGTCTGCTGGCTGTTGAGTGAAGGCAAGCTGAGTGGGGTTTTGGTGTGGGCGTTTGAGCGGGGCGGGGACTCAGGGTTGCGGACTGTCGCTCTCCCACGTGATTTTTCGCCTGCTGCGGTGCGATGGGCCTGCGGCC
>JAZKEH010000300.1:0-3441 GCA_040387155.1 Pseudomonadota bacterium
GGATGCGCGCAACCAGTTCTTTCGCGCGATCACCGGCAGCGAGTACGTGTTCAAGGTCGGAGCGGGCGCGTTCGCCTTCCGGGATTTCACTCATCGCCATTTCGACATAGCCGAAAATCAGCGAGAGGATGTTGTTGAAGTCATGCGCAATTTCGCCAACGACAATACCCAGGCTGTCGAGAGCCTGGTCTTGCTGGGCGGTGGTTTCCAGTCTGCTCTTTACGGGAGGAGCGGAAGCGGTAGCAGAATTATCGGTCGTGCTTTGACTTGTCATTTGAACCCTTGACTCCATTGTTATGCGTTCTTGCGCCACCATCCCTTCGGCAGGGCGCGAGTATAGCGGCCACGCTCATGCCTTGTCAGGTTTGCGCCCGTCCTCCTGCTGCAGGAAATCCAGCATCACCGACAGGGCGGTAAACACCGTGTCAGGAATGTTGCTTCCTACCGGCACTGTGGCCAGGCGTTCGCTCAATACGAAATCCTGCAGTACCAATACATTGTGCCGGCGTGCCAGCTCGGTGATCTGGCGTGCCAAAGCACCACTACCTTGCGCCAGGACCCTGGCGCCAGCGCCGCCACCCTCCTCGGAAGGTGTGGCACCGCGCTGCAAGTCCAGCGCAGTTGCCTTGGTAATTCCATCAGGCAAAGCCCGTTGTTTTTCGTCCATGGCCATTACTCTCGCGTGCCGGAGCCCGCGATGGCGGGCCCGTGTTCAAGTCGTGCCAGGTACAACCCTTTTGCCGCGAAAGCCGCATACAGCTGCTTCTGCTGGCGGAAGCGCACAGCAACGCCCGTCGCCTCACTGCATTCATACACCACTTCCACGCTCCTGCCTGTGAGCTGCAGCCGGATTCCGACCTTGCCCAGCCGCGGCAATTCGAGGTTGAAGTGCAAACTCCAGTGCGCCGTTTCCGGCACGCTGCCGTGTTCAGTGATCTGCAGCGGCATGCTCTGCAGAGCGTCTTTCTCGTCCAGCTGTATCAGCAGTTCCAGTTGCCAGCTGGTGTCATCGCCGTGCTGTTCGCAGCGCAACTGGTTCCGCACCAGTTGTTGCAGCGATTCCTCGACCTGCTGGGTCAGCCAGTTGTTCACCACGCCGTCGGACAACCCGGCTTGCTGGTCATCCCCGCTGTATTGCAAATAGGCCTGTAGCTGCTTGCCGGCGACGGTTTTTCCGCCATAGCCAGCCAAACCACTACTTCTTTCGCCACTACCCTGCAAACTCCGTGCCGATGATGGCATTTTGTCCATGAACATCGGCAGGCCACCCTGCAGCATTAATTGCCGGTTCGGGTTCATCAGCGTAAGCATTTGAAATAATTGTGTTTTTATGTCGTTGAGCACCGTTTCCAATCCGTCCCCATTGGCCAGGTGCCCCTCCATGAAAAGCCCCGATTGCAGGACCTGCTGGCGGACCTTGCTGGCGTCAGAAAGTTGGCGGGCGCCGAGCAGGTAGGGTTGCAGCCGGTTCTGCAGGCTGGACAGCAGTTCCGGCATCGCATGCGGAAACTGGGCCTGCAGCGTCGACAGCAGCGTCAGCAAACCAGCCACGCCAGTACGCATCCCCTGGGTCTGGACTGTTTGTTGCAGTTGCAGGAGCTGGTTCAGCTGCAGCGTGACAGCCTGCTCCGGCTTGCTGCTCACCTGCAAAGTCTTGTCCGCGACCGGCAGCTTCACACTGCCGGCTTGCGACAGCTGCGACTGCATGTGGGTCGTGAGCGGATTCATCATCGTCACTTGTTATTACCTGTACTCATTCACGGTGTGCAATTTTGTTTTCTGCTTCTGGCACAAGGTATTAACGCCATTCTGCGCCAGAACTTGACCACGACTTTTGCAATTTGCAGTCGCTGGCATAGTCCTTGCTCCCACCCTCTCAACAAGCGGTTTGCCGACGTGAAGAGTCAAACAAACGTCAAACAAGCCCCCGATAACCACTAAAGCAGAAAGTTGGAAGTCAATTAATTGACTGGGTGTTTGCAGCAATGGCGATGATCCAAACCAAGAAGAGCACAAGCACTGCCATCAGGGGCGCCGAGAAAGCCGCGCAACTGCTGATGGTGCTCGGCGAAGCGCAGGCAGCCGAAGTACTGCGCCGGCTGAACGCTGATGAAGTGCAGAAGATTGGTGTCGAGATGACACGCATGAGCGGCATGTCCACCGAAACCGTCAACGGTGTGCTGACCAATTTCCTGGAAGAGTGCTCCTCCAATCACACGATCAATGTTGTCGCCGACGAATACACCAAGAACGTGCTGGTACAGGCACTCGGTCTCGAAGCGGCGGAAGGCATCCTCGAACGCATCATGATGGGTGGCAACACCAAGGGTCTTGATTCACTGCGCTGGATGGAGCCACAGCTGATCGCCGGCATCATCCAGAACGAACATCCGCAGATCCAGGCCATCGTGGTCTCTTATCTGCAGCCAGAGCGCGCCGGCGAAGTCTTGGCCGCGCTGCCGGAATCCATCGTCATTGAATTGCTGGTGCGCATGGCCGAGATGGACTCGGTCGATCCGAAGGCGCTGCAGGAACTGAATTACTCGCTGGAGAAACAGGTAGAAGGCGTTGTGTCGAAACAGAGCAGTGCGATGGGCGGCGTCAAGAGCGTGGCCAATATCTTCAACACACTCGACCGCGCCACCGAAGATCACCTGATCAGCAAGATGTTCAAGATCAACTCCATCACGGCGGAACGCATCCGCGAGCTGATGTTCGTGTTCGAAGACCTGAAGAAGATGCCGAACAAGGACTTCCAGTTGCTGCTGCGCGAAGTCTCCACCGAGAAGCTCGTCACTGCGCTCAAGGGTGCCGATCCGTCGATGGTCGAGAAAGTCACCAAGAACATGTCGTCACGCGCCGCCGAGATTTTCCTCGACGACCTGCAGAGCCGCGGCCCGGTGAAAGTCATCGACGTCGAAATGATGCAGAAAGAAATCATCGCCATCGCCAGACAGATGGCCGATGCCGGCAAGATCATCCTGACCGAAGAAAGCGCGGCAATGATCGGCTAAGCGCCTGTCATTAGCGGAATTCCTGGAGCACGCCATGAGCGACATACTAAGCCAGAACGAGATCGACGCCCTCCTGCACGGAGTGGCGGACGAGAACGACGGCACCCCGCAATCGCCCGCACCGGCGAAGTATGAGTTGTATGACCTGACCACCGGCATCAACCGTGTACAAGGCTGGTTGCACGACATCAAGCTGGTCGACGAACGCATCCAGACCAACCTTGGCGCCAGCCTGCTGGCCTTGTTGCACAAGAGCGTTGATGTACGCCGCGAAGAAATCTGCATTCAGAAGTTCGGTGAGTACAGCAAGACGCTGTACGTGCCGAGCAGCGTAAACACCTTTTCACTGACTGGTCTGCACGGCTTCTCCGCCATCGTGCTCGACGCCAAACTCGTGTATGCGCTCGTGAACATTTTTTTCGGAGGC
>JAZKEH010000301.1:0-3768 GCA_040387155.1 Pseudomonadota bacterium
GTGAAATCCAGGCGTTTGGCTGGCGCTCGCTCGGCGAGGTGCTCAGCAGCCTGCCTGGCATGTACACCACCTATGATCGTCAGTACGGCTATCTCGGCACCCGGGGCTTCGGCCTGCCGGGCGACTACAACACGCGCATCCTGATCGCCATCAATGGCAACCGTCTCAACGATGCGGTCTATGACGCCGCGATGACGGGCCGCGAATTTCCGGTCGACATGAATCTCATCGAACGCATTGAAGTACTCGCGGGCCCGGGTGGTGCCATCTACGGCCAGAACGCCATGCTGGGTGTCGTCAACGTTATTACCCGCAAGGGCCAGCAGGTAGACGGTGGTGAACTGACGGCGTCGTACCAGGATCTGCAGCGCCGCTACGAAGGTGGTCTGCGCTGGGGCAAGGTACTGGCAAACGGTGTTGATGTAATGGTGTCCGCCTCAGGCTTGCAGGCAGACGGTGCTGATCTGTACATGCGCTATCCGGGCGCCGGTCCGGGCGGCACGGATGTCGTCGGCGACGCTGCCGGTCTCGACGGGGAACACGATGAAGAGTTCTTTGCGCGTATCGGCAAGAACGCATGGTCGTTTGAACTGATGTCGGGCGCCCATCGCAAGGATGACCCTACCGGCGCCTTCTTCTCCGACCCATTGACCCCCGAGCGTTACCAGGCTGATCTGTATCAGTATCTGCATCTGCAATACGCCGAAGCCAACACCGATGAGCTGACTGTCTTCGGACGCCTCTTCGTCGGGCGTGAACGTTACACCAGCCTGGCGGACTATGACGGCGTGCCCAACTTCAGCACCGGCAGCAGCAACTGGTACGGCGCCGAAGGCAGACTGCTGTATACCGCGCTGCCCGCACACAAGTTGCTGCTTGGCGTTGAGCTGCAGGACAACGCACGGGCTGACCAGACTACGGATGATCTGATCAGGCCCGGATTGGATCTCAACATTCCGAACGATGGCTATCGCGCAGGCATCTTCGTGCAGGATGAATGGCAATTTGCACTGGCATGGTCCACCAGTCTGGGTCTGCGACTCGACCGCAACAATGTCACCGGCACCAAGGCCAGTCCGCGGGCCGCGCTGATCTGGCGCGCCGACCAGGACACTACCGTAAAAGCACTCTACGGCCGTGCCCATCGCGCTCCCAACACCTACGAAGCCGACTACGACGATGGCCTGTCGCAACTCAGCAACCGGCAGCTGGATGGCGAAAGCATCAATACCTACGAACTGCTGGTTGACCGTCAGCTAAGCCGCCGGCTCAGTGTGCAAGGCTCGCTCTATCGGTGGGTCATGCAGGACATCATCACGCTGGGCACCGAACCAGTCAGCGGTCTTTCGCAGTACCAGAGCGGTGCCGATGTGTATGCCGATGGCATTGAACTATCGGGCAGCAGTTCGCTCGGCGCCGGCAGCCTGCTGCGAGCCAGCGTCAGCTGGCAGGAAGCCCATTATGATGGCGGCCGCGAACTCGCGAATGCACCGCATTGGCTGGCGCGATTGAACTACCAGCAACAGTTGCCATGGGCCGGCCTGCGCGCAGGTATCGAGGTGCAATATGACGACAACAGGCTGACGAATGCGGGCGTGGAACTCGATGGTTCGTTGCTGACCAATGTCACACTGCGCACGAACACAGCCATAACCGGACTCGAACTGTCGTTGTCCGTATTGAACCTGTTCGATGAAAGTTATGCACACCCCGCACCCGACTCCGTGTGGCAGGATTCGCTGCCGCAGGATGGCCGCAGTGTGCGATTGCGAATGGACTATCGTTTCTGATGATGACGCCCATGCCAATGCGGACCCAACGGCAATGAAAGAGCCCTGCATACACTGGAGTAGTGGCAGTGTTTGCTCTCGCGCAGTGAACAGCGCAATCCGGCTGCTGTTCTGTTTGGCGCTGGGTTTGTCGTATGCGCCAGCCCTCCTGGCCCAGCCCCAACCTGCCGCTGGCGACGTGCCGCAGGAATTCCAGGTGAAGGCTGCCTACATCTACAACTTCCTGTCATTCACAGAATGGTCCAACACGCCGGAGACCGTGCTTGATTTCTGTCTGTACGGACCCGATCCGTTCGGCACCGTGCTGGATGCGGCGCTGGCAGACAAGAGTATCGGCGGCCGGTCGCTGAACATGCGTCGCGTCAACACGGTAGAACAGCTTGCCGATTGCCATATCGTGTTTATTTCCAGCGATGTCAGCAGCAACCTGTCACGCGTGCTGGACGCGCTGGGCGAACGCAATGTACTGACCATTGCTGACAGCGAAGGCGCAACGGCGGACGGCGTCATTTTCAACATGACGACAGAAGCCGACCATATAAGTTTTGCCGTGAATCTGCGCGCTGCCCATCAGCGCGGACTCACCATCAGTTATCGCCTGCTGCGTCTGGCAGCCGAGGTGGTCAATTGAGTCGTTCCATCATCTTCATGGGCCGTGAGTCGCTCGGCAATCGCCTGAACCGCATCAATCGCAACACACTCGCAGTGGCAATGCTGATCGTGTCATTGACGCTGACACTGACCACCTACTTCTACGGCATGCTGTCGCTGGTCAATTCCAGCCAGAGCACGGCCAAGGTACTGGCCGACAATGCCAGCGCCGTGTTGTTGTTCAACGATCGCATCACTGCCGGCGAATTGCTGACGTCGTTGAACCACACACCCGACATCACCACTGCGGCCATCTATGACGACAGTGGCAACAAGTTTGCCGACTACAGCACGGATTTCACTGCCCTGCCCGTCACGCGACCCAACGACTCCAATGCGGTGAATCGCGCACTCAACCGCATCGTGTTGCGCGAACCCATCATCAACGATGGCCAACAGCTGGGAACCCTGTTTCTTGTCGTCAGCCCGCTTTCGCTCTACCTGCAACTGTCGATACAACTGGTCATCACGTGGGCAGCGGCCCTGCTGGCTCTGTTCGGCGCCCGCCAGCTGTCAAAACGGCTCAGCAACACGGCACTGCAACCGTTGCAGGAACTTACCAATTTGACGCAGCGCGTAGGGCTCGCCGACTTCAGCGTACGCGCGGGCGCCAGCAACATCACTGAACTCGATACACTGGCGCAGGGATTCAACCGCATGCTGGCGGAGATCCATGCGCGCGATGACAGCCTTAACGAGCATCGCAACCAGCTCGAGCAACTGGTCGAAGGCCGTACCCACGAGCTGCGCAAGGCTGTGCTGGAAGTCAGCGAGGCCAGCCTCGTCAAAAGTGATTTGCTGACGCGTATTGAACACAGCCGCAACATTCTGGCGCGCAGCCAAGAGGCACTGACCGAACTGATCAAGTCGCCGCTGTTTGCGGGCAATGATCTGCAGCTCTCGCTACAGCACCTGACCCGGCAGATAGCAGGTACGCTTGCCATCGGCCGTGTCGGCATCTGGCGGCTTGAAGATGGCGGCACCACGCTGCACTGTCTGTGCATGTGGCATGACAGTACCGGCAGCCATGAAGCTGGCCAGCGGTTGGATACCCGTCGTTTTCCTGCCTATTTTTCTGCGCTGCACCGCGGTGAAACCATCGTGGCGAACAATGCCCACACCCATCCTGACACCAGCGAGTTCGCCGACGTCTATCTGACGCCTTTCAACATCAGCGCCCTGCTGGACGAACCAGTGCGCGTCGGCGGCAAGGTGTGGGGCGTTATCTGCTGTGAGCAGCTCGGGGAGGCGCAACCGTGGCGGCCCGAGCAGATTGCCTTCGTGACAACGACAGCAGCGTTGTTGGCGCAAAGCATCGAAGGCATCG
>JAZKEH010000301.1:3778-6785 GCA_040387155.1 Pseudomonadota bacterium
AAAAGAAGCCGCCGAGGCAGCCAGCCACGCCAAGAGCGAATTCCTGGCGACGATGAGCCACGAAATCCGCACGCCGATGAACGGCGTGCTTGGCATGACCGAGTTGTTGCTGGCCGGCAACCTCGGCGACGACCAACGTCATTACGCCACGGTCGTGCAGCAATCCGGCCACCACCTTCTCAACATCATCAATGACATCCTCGACTTTTCGAAAATCGAATCCGGCCATATGGAACTGGAAGCAGTGGCGTTCAATCTTGAGGAACTGATCAAGGATGCCCTCGCGTTGTTTGCACCGCAGGCAGAGTCAAAGGGGCTACAACTGGTATCGCAATTCACGTCGATGCTGACGCCGCCTGTGTTGCGCGGTGATCCTTTGCGATTGCGCCAGATCCTCACCAACCTCATCAGCAATGCCATCAAATTCACCAGCAGCGGCGAAGTACAGGTGCGCGCGCGCCTGCGTACATTGCCAGGCAACAAGGTCCACCTGAGTCTGTGCGTGGCCGACACGGGCATGGGCATTCCGCTATCTGCACAGCAGAAAATCTTCGAACATTTTTCGCAGGCCGATGGTTCCACCACGCGCCAGTTCGGCGGCACCGGGCTGGGACTGGCGATCTGCAAACGGCTGGTGGAACTGATGCGGGGTTCCATTCGTGTTGAAAGCGCGCCAGGGCAAGGTGCGCGCTTCTGGATCGAACTGGATCTGCCGGCAGCCACCGCATTGGCTACGGTCGAGACCGACAACGCCGTGGCGCCGCCTTCGACTGCCACCGTCGTGCACGCCCATCAACGCCTGTATGGCAAGATCCTGGTCGCCGAAGACAATCCGGTCAACCTGCAGCTGGTGCAGGCAATGCTGGAACGTCTGGGACTGCAGTCGGAAGTGGCAGACAACGGCGAGACAACGGTCGCCATGGCAACCTCACGCCATTACGATCTGGTACTGATGGATTGCCAGATGCCGATCATGGACGGCTATCAGGCCACGGCTGCCATCCGCCTCTTCATGAGCAAGGTTGCGCGCGACATTCCGATCATTGCGCTTACCGCCAACGCGCTGGAAGGCGATCGCCGCAAGTGCATGGCGGCCGGCATGGATGACTACCTGAGCAAGCCCTATACACTCTTGCAGCTGGAAACGGTATTGCGGCGCTGGCTGCGGACTGACGCGACAGCAAACGATCCCGTCGAAACGGATGCCAACAGTGAGCGTGACTTCGGCCAGCAGGACTCGGTACTCAACCAGGACGTGCTGCAGCAACTGGTCGGACTTGATCCCCATGGCGGCATGGGACTGACCCGCCAGATCACCAGGGTCTTCTTTGACAATGCGTCCAGTCAATTGCAGGCCATTGGCACCGCCTGCACCAGTGGCGATGCCGATGCGCTGTTTCGTGCTGCCCACAGCCTTAAATCAAGTGCGGGCTTTGTCGGCGCGGAACGGCTCTCGGCACTGTCGTTTCGACTGGAGACGCTGGGACGGGACAATCGGCTGGCGCAAGCCAATGCGCTGATGACGACACTCGAATCGACGTATCGGCAAGCGGTCGATGCGTTGGAACACTACCTGCGATCCAATTGACGCAGCAGGGCGTCAGGTGGGCTTATCAGCCGCTTCGAAGTACTCGCGCATTACCCGTCGCCGCCTGGCAAACCACAGCAATCCAAGCAGAGCACCGCTGCGCCGACAAACGGCCACTGCAAGCCGTAGAGTCCACCCAGCCAGCCGAGCACCAGTACGCCAAGTGCGGGTGGTCCACGCGTCGCCGCCACCCACAAGCTCAGCACACGACCCCGCATGGCATCGTCGATGCGGTTCTGCACCAGCGTCTGCCCTGCTACCGCACAGATCGTGACGGAGTAACCGAAGACCAGCATCAATGCTGCACCGACCACATCATTTTCAGTCAGGGCGAAGCCGAGCATGCTGAGCAAGGTCAGCAGTGAATTCAGCAACATCTCGCGCACCAGGCCTCGAGTGGTGCCCTGGATCGACAATTTGAGTCCGGCGAAGACAGCACCACCGCCCACTGCCGAGGTGAGCAGCGCCAATGTCTCCGGCCCGGCGTTATACACAGCGCCGGCAAAAGCCGGCAGCATGTAGGTAAGCGGCCGCGCAAACAGCGCGATCAACATCAGCACACCAAACATCAAGGCCAGCGGCGGACTGTGCGCTACATACTTCCAACCCGCGTGCATGTCAGCCAACAGGCCCTGACTGGCTGCCGGCTTGCTTGCCGCTGGCGTGACGGGCAACTTGACGAAGAACCAGGCCAGGATGATGGAGAGATAACTGAAGGCATTGAACAGAATGGCCCAGTCCACACTCGACCAGACGATGACCGCACCGGCAATCGCAGGTCCAAGAAAACGGGCAACGTTGAAGGTTACCGCCGTAAAGGCCGCTGCCGATACCAGGTCCGCTCGCGGTACCAGATTCGGAATCAACGACAGCCGGACCGGTTGATAGGCAGCCTGCAGGCTGCCATCGATCAGCGTCAGCGCAAACAGCAAGCCAATAGTGAGCCAGCCCAGCTGCAGTGCCGCAAACAACGCGAGCGCCTGCACCAGTGCCATACCTAGTATCCACATGGCGAGATGTTGGCGATTGACACGGTCTGCCCATACACCGAACAGCGGGCCGACGATGAGCAGCGGCACAATCTCGGCGAAGGCGACCGCTCCTACCCAGAATTCGGAATGCGACAACTCCCAGGTCAGCCAGCCGACCGCCATGCGCTGCATCCAGAAGCCAAGCAGCGACAGACAGTTGCCGCTGATGTAGATCGCGAAGTTGCGATTGCGAAGGGCGGCGGCGAGCGAAGCGAATGAGCTCAAGAACGGCTCAGGGCTTGATGGTGTCGATAACGAGTTGGACGGGCTCTTCCTGTTCAGTGAGCACGAACGGAGCTGACAAGGTTTCGAGGTCGCCGCTTTGGCCGGTAGCGCCAGCGGCTGACAGACGCGCGCCTGCCACCAGCTCGGGCGCTGATTCCAGCTG
>JAZKEH010000301.1:6795-11084 GCA_040387155.1 Pseudomonadota bacterium
GTTATGGTGAATGGAAACTCCGGCAGCTCGACGTTCTGCGCGAGGATTGGCATCGGCATGGCCGGGTTACGGACAAACACATACAGCCGCATCCCAGGCGTTACCTTGGCTGCCAGCTCGGGAGCAATGTCGATGACCACGGTAACGGTGCCGCCCTGCACTGCCGCCTGTTGCTCTGCCGGCAAGTTGGATTCGATGAGGGCGATGCGCTCACGCAAGGTTTCTGCTTCCTGGCTGCCCGGGGTCAGATCGGACAACTGGCGACGCCAGTACTGCAAGGCGGCAACAAAGTCCTGCTTCAGAAATGAATCAATCGCATAAAGACTCATCACGGCCTGTTCGTTCTTGTTCAGCGCCAGCGCTTCATCCATCGCGGCTTGCACGTCTGGTGTAATCACCTGCTCTGCCAGCAGATAACGTGCCTGCGCCAGCTGACCGAGCACGGTGGCACGATCAGGTGTGGGCTCCATTTCCGTCAGCATCAATTCAAACACGCGCGCGGCATCTGCGTATTTTTCAATACCGGTGTAGAGAGTGCCCAGCATGTAGCCGTTCTGCAGGTCTTCCGGCCGTCGCTGCAAGCGGCCTTCGAGGAACACTGCCAGTTCATTCAACGCGGCAGTCTGTGTCTCTTCGTCCTGCGCGGTCCCCACGGCCTGCATCAAGGCTGGTAGCGCCAGATCATCGGCGGCTCCCTGGCTGCGATAGATAGACAGCGCAGCAACCGGAATCAGCAAAGCCAGCACCAGCGGCAACCAGCGTAACGAGGTGGTACGGTAACCATGAACAGGTTGCAGTGTTTCGAGCGCCTGCATGTCGGCCATGAAGGAGCGCTGCAGCTCGGACAACATGCGCGGATGATCTTCCGCAGCCACGGTACCTTCTCGCACTTCCTGTTCCAGCTCAGCCTGACGCTGGGCAAAGACTTCGCGGTTCTTGGCTTCACGGACCTTCAGTTCGGCGTCGGAACGACGACCACGCTGCAACCACAGCGGCACCAGTACAAAGGACATCGCCAACGCTGACAACAACGCCAGCGGCAACCAGAAACTAGCCATTATCGGTGCCTGCCTTCTTGTCAGAAGAGTTGTCGGAAGAGTTGCCAGCAGAAGTGTCTTTCAGCAACGCATTCAGTTGTTGTTGTTCCTGCGCGTTCAGGTCAACCGGCGCAACCGCTGTCTGCCGTGAAGCCGCCAGCATGCGGCGCAGAATGAACAACCCGGCCAGCAGCAATAGTGGTGGCCCGAACCACAGGGCAAACGTACCAGCATGCAGCCGCGGCTTGTACAGTACGAACTCGCCATAGCGCTCGACCAGATAGTCTTCAATTTCTCTATCGCTGTTGCCAGCCAGAATCTGCTCGCGGATTTTCGCCCGCAAATCTGCCGCAATCGGCGCGTCGGAACCGGCCAGATTGGAATTCAGGCACTTGGGGCAGCGTAGTTCGGCGATCAATTCCGAATAGCGCGCTTTCTGCTCGTCGTTGTCGAAGTTGAGTTCTTCGATGGCAGCAGCAGCGGCTGGTGTCAGCCACATAACACTCAGCAACAACACACAGGCCTTGATCAACATGGAGATACGCATGGGCTATTGCGTCCTGCGAATTTCAGCCAGCAAGGGCTCAAAGGTGTCTTCCCACACGCGGTTGTCGATGACACCCACATGTTTGTAGCGAATGGTGCCGGTGGCGTCGATCAGGAAGGTTTCCGGCGCGCCGGCCACACCAAAATCGATACCCAGGCTGCCATCGTCATCGCTGATGTTCAGCTTGAACGGATTGCCACGCTCGGCCAGAAATTCGCGCGCGTCTTCCGCGACGTCGTTGTAATTGACGCCCACAAACGTAATGTCTTTTTCACGCTCACTGATTTCAACCAGATAGGGATGTTCTGCATGGCAAGGTGCGCACCAGGTGCCCCATACATTGACGAGAAAAATCCCGCCCTTCAATTGTTCATTGCTGATCGTAGCCGTCGCATCGAACAGGTCCGGCTCTTCAAATACCGGCAACGGGCGATTCACCAGGGCAGACGGCACCTCACCAGGATTTTGTCCGAGCCCATAGAACAGCAATCCCAGCATCACGAAGAAAAATGCGACAGGGATGAAGAGTTTGGCGCGGTTGCTCATGCGTTGTTAACCCTCGCTGCGACTTCAAGTGATTCCGGCACCACTGGCACAGCCTGCTCATTCGCCAACAACACCGGCTTGTGACGATAGCGTTTGTCCAGCACTGCCAGCACACCGCCGGCCGCCATCATGAAGGCGCCCAACCAGATCCAGAATACGAATGGCTTCACATGCAGACGCACGACCCACGAGTCGTCGCCGCGCGGATCGCCGAGTGCCGTGAACAGATCACGGAAGAAACCTACCTGGATGTCAGCTTCGGTCTGCGTATCACCGCGCGCAGGATAGAAGCGTTTTTCAGGATGCATTGTCAGGTAGGGCTCGCCATTCTTGCTGACTTCTATCGTGGCGGAATTGGCGGTGTAGTTCGGGCCCGGTTGTTCAACAACGCCCCGGAAAGTGAACTCGTACTTGCCGATTGTGTGGGTATCACCCGGCGCCATGCGGATGTCCTGTTCAATACTGTAGTGGCTGGTGAGACACACACCAGTAATGATGACGGCCATGCCAACGTGCGCCAGCTGCATGCCGTAATAGCTGCGACCGAGACCGAGCAGACCCTGCAAACGGGAAGCCTTGTTGGCAGTCTTTTCATACAGGTCTTTCAGCACGCTGATGACGATCCACAGCGCCATTGCCACTGCGAGCATGGCGGCTGGATTGAAGCCCTGCGTGATTACCAGCGGCAAAACGATGCCGAGCAAGACCGATGCGATCAGTACCAGCTTGAGATTGCTGACCAGATGCTGCAGCGAGGTTTTCTTCCAGCGCGAGAAGGTGGAGACAGCGAGGAAGAAAGCCACCAGCGCCATCAGCGGAATGAACATCGTGTCGTAGTACTGCTTGCCTATCGAGATGCGATTGGCTTCGCCGTAGATGGCTTCGTGGATCAGCGGTGACAGCGTGCCAAGCAGAATCATGCTGGTGGCTACCACCAGTAGTACGTTGTTGATCAGCAGGAACACTTCGCGTGAATTGGCACCATAGGTGGCGGTGCCCTTTACCACGGGTGCGCGCAGTGCATAGAGCAGCAGCGAACCACCGATGATCAGCAGCAGCAAGACCAGCAATACCATGCCGCGTTCCGGATCCACCGCAAAGGCGTGCACCGACGTGATGACACCGGAGCGCACGATGAACGCACCCAGCAGGCTGAGCGAGAAAGCGGCAATCGCCAACAACACAGTCCAGCTCTTGAAGACACCACGCTTTTCAGTAACGGCCAGCGAATGAATCAGCGCCGTACCAACCAACCAGGGCATGAACGATACGTTTTCAACCGGGTCCCAGAACCACCAGCCGCCCCAACCCAGTTCGTAGTACGACCACCACGAACCCAAGGCGATGCCGATGGTCAGGAAGGCCCACGCGGCATTGGTCCATGGCCGCGTCCAGCGCGCCCACGCAGCATCAAGACGACCCGTCAGCAGCGCTGCAATGGCAAACGAGAATGCCACCGAAAAACCCACATAGCCCATGTAGAGGAACGGTGGATGTACGGTGAGACCAAAGTCCTGCAACAGCGGATTCAGGTCAGTGCCTTCACTCGGCGTGTTCAGCAACAGACGATCAAACGGGTTCGAGGTGAACAACAGGAAGGCGAGGAAACCTGCCGTGATAAGCGCCATGACTGACAGTACGCGTGCGACGATATCGAGTGGCAGCTTCTTGCTGAACAGACTTACGGCATAGCCCCAGGTGGCAAGAATCAGCACCCACAGCAACAACGACCCTTCATGCGCGCCCCAGACGGCGGCGAACTTGTAATACACCGGCAAGGCTGTGTTGGAGTTGCGCGCGATGTAGGCAACGGAAAAATCATCCTGCAGAAACGAATACGCCAGACAGCCGAAGGCCATTACCAGGAACACCCAGATGCCCGCGCTCATTGGTCGTGCGAGATTCATCCACACACTGTTGCCAGTGAACGCACCCGCCATAGGGATGGTCATTTGCAGCACTGCCAGACACAGCGCCAGCATTACTGCGAAATTGCCAAGTTCTGGAATCACTGGGCTGCTCCCGTTACGCCGTTTGCGGCTTTGCGTGCTTCCGCTGCATCGAGCGCGGCCTTCACTTCGGCCGACATGTAGTTCTCGTCGTGCTTGGCCAATATGGTGTTGGCCTGGAAGACGCCATCGGCATCCATATGACCTTCG
>JAZKEH010000302.1:0-2503 GCA_040387155.1 Pseudomonadota bacterium
CAGGTAAAACCGCTGTCATCGTTGGAGGCTGTGTATTCCGTGCTGCCACCGCCAGGCTGACGCAGTTTGATCGGACCAGCGCCGTCGCCGTCTTCACCTTCAGCATCTACATAGTCATAGCGGGCACCGACCAACAGGCTGAGGTCTTCCCAGATGGTGGTGTCGGCCATTACCGAGAAGCCCATCTGCGAGTACTGCGAATCCCAGTAGTGGGTCCAGCTTTCGGCACCCGGTACTGCAAGGCTCGGCACTTCCTGGATCGAATAAGCGTTGAAGCCCTGTGTCAAATCGGTACGGTCAAAAATTTCGTCAACGAAGTCGAGTGCGTAGAAGGCATCGGTGTAGCGATAGGAAGGCGATACCTGCAAGGCCGTTTGCCAGTCGTCAAACTCAAACTCCTTGCTGAAGATCAGTTGGTCTTCCACCACCCACGCATCGGCAATCTTGGTAAAGCCGTAGGAGTCAACGTTGATGTATTCCTGCGCGTCGTAGAACAGTTTGTTGGTAACGTTCCAGCCGTTGGCAAACTCATGCACGATGTCGAAATACGCAGTACTTACTTCGGTGTTGTAGCGGTCACGTTCGGTGATCAGCACGCGGTCGCGGCCCAGTTTGGCGGTGCCGACAGTGGCGGGATCAAGCCCGAGGCCCAACTGGTTCAGCAAGCTCTGTGGAATCTTCGACGCATCCAGCGGGCCGAAGTTGCCGGTGAAACAGAAGGCCGCCAGACCGGTGAAACAGGAGATGGCGCCGGGGCTGAAGGGAACGCCAGTGGACACCAGGCCCGCCAGCGATGCTTCCCATTTATCAATCTCTGCTTCTTCAATAAGACCATCACCATCGCCGTAACTGCCGTCGATGTTCACTGCAGGACGACCGGTGATGTAGTTGCCGTTATCCACCAGATCCTGCGTTACGCGGTTCCAGCCGCCGTTCTCATGACTCTTCCAGTCCTGGAACATGCCGCCGAATTCAATGCGGGTGCTGTCGGTCAGTTCGGAGTTGAACGAGGCTTGCAGCAAGGTCATCTTGTTGAAGTCGTTCTTGTAGTAGCTGCCCGAGTCGTGCATTTCGCCGTACACATAGAAGCCGGCGGGCTTGCCGAACATGTCGGTGGGGCCGCCCATTTCGGCGGTGATGATGCTGCGATCCCAGCTGCCGGTGGTGTAGCTCATGGCCCCGGTTGATTCCGCCATGTACTTGCCGGTTTCGGCGCGAGCCGATTTCGGAATGAAGTTCAGCGCACCACCCACCTTGCTGGGGCCGGAGATCGGTGACATCGGACCGCGGATAACGTCAACGCGGTCGGTAGCGCCGATTGGTGTTGGATAGTTACCTTCGTTGTTAAGGCGTTTGACGCCACGGAAATAGTTTTCAGCAGAGGTCCCGCGAATATCGAGCGAACCTGCTACACCAAAGAATGAGGTAGTAAATGTGCCGGGCACGAAGTTGACGAGATCGTTGATACCGGTTGCGTTGAACTGGGCCAGCAATTCGGAGCTGATGGAACTGACGGAGCGGGGCGTTTCAATGATGGGCTTGCCAAAGCCGAACACGGAATCCACCGGTTCTACCGGCATTACGCCGAGGTCATCCCCCAGTACTTCTTCGGACACGAACGTATCGAGTTCTACTACGTCTTCCTCGGCAGCGTTGGCTGCGTAGGAACAACAAATGGCCGATACCGCAATCGACAATAACGTCGATGACAAGCGTAAGCGTTGTGCGTTCATTCATTTCTCCTGGGCATGGGTAATGCCGTTTGTGATCGTTGAGCCGTAAAGAAGGCGACGCTGCGGAACTTTACGCGCCTAGGGGTTCTCCCAATCAGACATAGCAATGGCTGTGCCAAAGCTGATCACACGGTCAGATAGTTGGAATAACAGGAATTTATAACTAAATAGAAGTAGGGAAAGTGCCGTTAAAAGTTGAACAGGTGGTTAGGAAACGTGTTTTCCGACCTGTTTCGGCCCACATTGCGTGAGCATTGCGCGCTATTGGGGCGGCGTGGGCATCACGGTGCCACTGCAGTCGCTTCAATCTCGACCAGAAACTCGGCGCGCGTGAAACCGCTGACGATGACGAGCGTGGACGCAACCTGGCGTCCCTGCAGGAATTCATCGCGCGCAGCCATATAAGGCGCGAAAAAGGCGCGTTCAGTCACATAAGTGCGCAAATGTATGACGTTGGCTGCGCTCATGCCGGCTGCCGCGAGAATGTGGCGGATATTGAGGAAGCACAGTCGCGCCTGCGCGGCGATGTCCGGCGGAATGGCACCATCCTTGCTAATTCCCAATTGACCAGACGTGAGCACTGTTCGGTGCGCACCTTGCAGCAACATGCCGTGGGCATAGGTGCCGAAGGGCGCGTGGATAGTAGTGGGTACCAATGCTGTTGCCAGCTCACTCATGTCATTACTCCTTTTATACCGTTTGGTATTACCAATGCGCTTCTGGCAGGACCTCAGTACCGACGAGTTCGATCAACTCGACGTCAACACCAC
>JAZKEH010000303.1:0-5328 GCA_040387155.1 Pseudomonadota bacterium
GCGTCGTCGCGCAGATTGATGATCTGGATGACACCGAGCAGGATCTCGTCCTTGATCGGCACCACCATCATCGATTTGAAGAAGAGGCCCTTGGACTCGCTGAATTTCTTGTCCCACTGCAAGCGGGGATGGATGTTGGTCAGCTCTTCGGCGTTGTAGACGTTTTCAACCAGGATCGGGCGCTGCGCGAGTGCAACGTAACCAGCCAGCGAGGTAGGACTGAACGGCACCTTGATGACAATGTCGTTGCCTTCGTCGGACCCGATGCCGCCCTTGTAGCTGGCCTGGATCTCCTTGCCGTTATCAACACTCTGGTAGATCGTGAAAAGCTTGCAACCCAACAGGGCCAGCATTTCGCCTTCCACATCCTTCATGGCCTTCTTCAGGTTTTTGGCGAACTTCAGCTTTTTGTAGATCAGCGACAGCTTGCGGACGAAGTCCTCGTCCTGGTTTTTAACCGGCACATCAGGTCTGTCCGGGGCATCTGCACCGTTATCAACACTTTTGTCTGGAGTTTCTACCGAGTTCATAACCTGTGGCGTGCTAGAATTTGATGTCAAAACGCCCGCCTAGGTTAACACACCTCGCGCTGATTTGAGTCTGACCGCCGTGCCCAAAGCCTTAATCAATTCATGGTTTTACCTGTTGTTCTCACTGCAGGGCGGCATGCTATTGGCGGCAGAAAGCAGTGCCGCTGCGCAACTGGATACAACCCAGTTGAATTGGCTCGGCGAACAGATCTACCGCAATGAATGCAATTCGCGTCCGGCCTGCCTCACGTCATGGAATGAAGGCGAAGAATTTCCGTCACTCGGCATCGGCCATTTCATCTGGTACCGGGCCGACCAGAACGCGCCTTTCGAAGAGACCTTCCCCGGCCTGCTGCAATTCCTGCACGACGACGGCGTGGCCCTGCCTGACTGGTTGCAACCGGGTGCTGACCAGCCCTGGGCTGATCGCGCCAGCTTTGTTGCCGCCCAGCAAACGCCACGCATGCAGCAACTGCGTGAGTTGCTGGAGGCTACCCGTGCGCAGCAAACCGCCTACATCACGCAACGCTTCGAGCAGGTGCAACAGCAGGCAACCGGCGCAATGGCCGCACCGGCCATCCAGCAAAAAATCCGGGCACTGGCGAACGCACAACCGCCCTACGGGCTCTATGCCCTGATTGACTACGTGCACTTCAAAGGCGAAGGTACCAAAACCACTGAACGTTATGCCGGTCAGGGCTGGGGATTGCTGCAGGTGCTGGAGCTGATGCCGGCAAACAGTGCGGATCCTCTCGCCAGCTTCGTTGACAGCGGCAAGACGGTATTGAGTCGCCGCGTCACCAACGCCCCAGTCGAGCGGCGCGAAGAGCGCTGGCTCGTCGGTTGGCATCACCGACTCGACACCTATTTGCCAGAACAGCAGCGGCCCGCTCAGCCGACTCCTTGAGCCAAGCATTACCAATCAAGTTGCCAATACAGAATTCGCAGGAGCTTCCCTTGAACTACGAAAGACCCAATATCCAGGCCATGCGTGGCTACACCTCGGGCGAGCAACCGGATCGCGCCGACGTCATCAAACTGAACACCAACGAAAATCCCTATCCGCCCGGTCCAGCCGTGGCGAAAGCGCTGGCGGATCTGCGCGTCGACAGTCTGCGCCGCTATCCGCCACCCACTGCGCTGCCGCTGCGTAAAGGGCTGGCAGACCTGCACAAGGTCAGCGTCGACAATCTGGTCGTCACCAATGGCGGCGATGAATTGCTGCGCCTGCTGCTGGCCACCTTCGTCTCGCTGGATGAAGTCATCGCCACCGCGGCACCCAGCTATTCGTTGTATGAAGTGCTCGCGGCTGCGCACGGCTGCCGCATGTCGAACTACCCGCTCAATGCAGACTGGTCGTTGCCTTCAGATCTCGCTGCCCGTCTGAATGCCGACAAGATCAAGCTGTGTTTCATCGTCAATCCACATGCGCCCTCAGGCACGCTGGTGCCGGTGGAAACGCTGGATGCACTCGCGCGTGATTTCAAAGGCGTACTGGTCATCGACGAGGCCTATGTCAATTTCGTCGAACCTGCGATGCACTACAACGCACTGCCGCTGATCCAGAGCAATGACAACGTGCTGATCCTGCGCACCTTCAGCAAGGGCTACTCGCTGGCCGGCTTGCGCATGGCCTATGGCATTGGCCCGAAATCATTGATTGATCCAATGCAGTACAAAACCAAGGACAGCTACAACACCGACTTCATCGCACAGGCGTTGGCGCTGGCTGCAATCAGCGATCAGCCCTACGCTGCCGATACCTGGGCCAGAGTCCGGCTGGCGCGCAGTGGTTTGCGTGAGTCGTTGATGAACTTTGGTTTCACCGCACCCGTCAGCCAAAGCAACTTTTTGCTGGCCACAGTGCCATCTGGCACCGCCTTGCAAGCGGAACGATTGTATGAAGGCCTGAAAGACGCCGGCGTATTGGTGCGCTACTTCAAGCTCAGCGGCCTCGATGACAAGTTGCGCATTACAGTGGGAACGCCTGAGGAAAACCAGCGCCTGCTGCGTGAACTCAAGCGTCTGCTGCAGCAGCACTGATAGCGCACAACGAGAAAGAGGTTATCGCCGATGAATAGCAACCGCAAAACCCTGCGCATGCTGTTGAGCTTCGTGGTGCTGTTCATCGGCAGCCTCTACATCAGCGTCGCCTTTCTCGGCGAAGACTGGTCCGGGCAGCGGAAGTACTTGCTGTCGGTAGCGTCGCTGCTGCTGACCATTGTCGTCAGCGCGGCGTTGCTGGTGGGGGTTTTCAAACTGGTGGCACTGCTGTGGAACAAGATGATTGATCGCAGTATCAGCAATGACAGCGGACAGAACGATCCGGATTCTCACCAGGACTCTCACCAGGACAAGGAATAAAGCACCGCAGCTTCGCGCGCATCGCCATAGATTTTTGGCGGATAGTAATCCTTGCGTTTGCCAGTCTCGGCAAAGCCAAGTTTTGCATACAACCGGCGCGCGGCTTGATTGGACTCGCGTACCTCCAGCAAACAGTGCCGCAAGCCCTGCTCTTTCGCCTCTGCCAATACCGCTTGCAACAACGTCATGCCATGTCCCTGCTGCTGCCGATGCTGCAGGATCGCGATGTTGTACAAATGACACTCGTCAACAATCGTCTGGTATTCCGCAAAGCCAATCACGTCGCCCGATACCGCTGACGACAACACACGCACCTGATGACCGGACAGGTGCATGGCATGCAGGGCATCCACGCTCCAGTCACCTGTCAGCAAGGCGGGCAAGGCCGCCGACAGCTGCGCCAGCTGCCAGGTGTGGGGAGCAGCGTAAACGATCGATGAGGAATCAGCGCTCACGCCGGTGGCAGCAATTGCGCATGCAGTGATTGCAACTGCAGCCACGTATCACGTTTCAGTTCCGGCAAGGCCAGTAACTCGGCAAGACTGTGCGAAGTCCAGCACTGCCAGTTGGCATTGGCATGTTGATAGTGCTGCTGTAAACACTGCGATGGGGTCGCACCCAGCAACAATAAACGCGTGAAAGGACGATCGCCCGCTGCTTGCTGCAGGAACACATCCAGACTGCGGCCCGCCACTTCTGCGGTCGCCGATGGCAAGCCTGGCAACGGCCAGCGATAGGACAGGAAACTGTCTGGCAATTTGTGGCCCAGCCAACGCAACAGGTTCTGCAACAGGCGTGCTTCGGCGTCGCGCAAAGCAGGCGTGGCAAGCGCTGGTATCTGCAAGACCAGGGCGAGATCAGAGCTTGCCACCGCGAACAACAACTGGAACGGCGCGACGGCTTCGGTGACGGCATCCTGCACACCGGCAGCACTGTCACTTGTTGCTGTTGACGGTGCAGCGGGTTTGGCTGGCGCTCTTGCTGCAGGCTTCGTTTCTGCTGGCGCATCGTCCACGACAAGTCGTGGTCTCGGTGCAGAGACTTGCGCAGGCGGCGGCGTCTCTACCGGTGGTTCGCGCACTGCTGCAGGCTCTGTACTGACACCGGGATCAACAACAGGCTCAGCTGCCGATCCAATCCACGGCTCAGCATCCACCGCCAGCGCACCGGCCAACTCCACGCGCGGCGCGTAAGCCGCAATACCCATCTGTTGCAGGTAGTACAGTCGGATCAGTTCAGGATTTATTTCCTGGCTTTGCATGGCGCTCATCAATGAAGTGAATTGGCAGTGATTCTACCCCGCGCGAGCCACGCCGGAATATTCAGGTTCGGTTCAGACTCAACTATTTTTCAGGACTTTCTCCATTACAGGTCAACGTTCCGCGCTTACCGGCGTTATTTGCTACAAGTGCGCACCGGCCGGTCCACCCCAAGATAATCAAAATCATCCAATGGAGACTGACTCATGAAAACGCTTTCACTAAAGGTAGCGATCAAGGCAATAACGCTGGCCACGGTTTGCAGTTTGCTGACTCTGCCCGCCACTGCGGCCAACGACGACAAAACCACGGCAGGTCCCATGCAACAACGTGGTGGTCCCGGCATGCGTCAACGCGGCGGTCCTGGCCAGGGTCGCGGACTCGACGGCGGCGATCTGATCGAACGTGCCGACAGCAATGACGATGGCAAGATCAGCGTAGAAGAATTTCTCGCACCACGTCTCGAGCGTCTCGACGACATGTTCGAACGCCGCGATGCCAACGGCGATGGCCTGATTGCAGAAGGCGAAGGTCGCGGTGAGCGTCCTGCTGCTGCAGGCAATCGTGGTGGTCGCGGTGAGCGTGCGCAACGTGGTGGTGGTGGCGGCCGTCCCGGTCGTCCGGCCATTGATCGCGAAGCAGTGCTCGCATGCATGGAACAAGCCAATCCGGATTTCGATCCACCGGCTGATCGTGACGATGATGAATCCCGCTTTGATGCTGCCGACACCAATGGCGATGGCAGCCTGAGCCTCAGCGAAGTGACTGCTGCCGAGACCGCACGTGCCGAAGCGCAGTTCGACAAACTCGACGCCGATGCCGATGGTTTCATCACCACTGCCGACATCGAAGCCAACCAGGAACAGCGCGCTGAAATCGCAGCGGCCATGCGTGAGTGCATGCAGGACCAGTAAGCGCAATACCCATTGTTCGTTCGTTCCGCCTTATCGGGCGGAACTGGTCAAAACCAAAAGCCGGGTGATCCCCGGCTTTTGCATTTCTGCGACTTGCATCGCCTCTGGCAGTGCGGGATTACCTGCTATGATTCCAACACAGCTGTGCGGCTGACACACCTCAACACCAACATTTGACCGAGAGGATGCAACTCCCATGAAGATACTGCAGGAATTCAAAAGTTTTGCGATGCGCGGCAACGTCGTCGACATGGCAGTCGG
>JAZKEH010000304.1:0-4066 GCA_040387155.1 Pseudomonadota bacterium
GGCGGAACCGATAAAGATCTTGCCATCAGCAATGCGCGGAGCGCCGGTGATTGAATAGCGGCCGTCGGGTGTCGCCTTGGTCGACCACACTTCGGTCCCGGTCTTCGCATCCAGCGCAATCAAACGACCGTCGAGCGTGCCAAAGATGATCTTGCCGTTGTAGGCAGCCGCACCGCGATTATCGAGACCGCAACACACATTTATGTTCCACGCGCCAGCGACCTGTGGATCGTAATGCCACAGCTTTTCACCGGTGCGCGCATCCATCGCCATCACTTCGCTCCACGGCAACGTCAGGTACATCACGCCGTCGATGACGAGGGGAGTGGATTCAATGTTCTGATTGGTTGGCAGATCGACAAACCACGCAAGGCCAAGATCAGCGACGGTGTTTTCGTTGATCTGGTCAAGCGGACTGAAGCGCTGCTCGTTGTGTGTGCGGCCATAGCTCATCCACTGGCCACGTTCGGCATCGGCATTCAGCAGACGTTCGTTGTCGACAGCAGCAGGCGTGGTTGATTGTGCCTGTGCTGTCATGGCCGCCAGCGCAACCGTACTTGCAATAAGAGCCTTGATTGTTTTTTGTAATGGCATGTTCATTCCTCTTGAGCCTTGTTGTTTTTGTTATTTGGTACCGAGTGCCGCCTGCACAGCCGCCTTGGTAATGGCCACATCCGGATTGGGTGCATGTACCAGCACCATCGTTTCAAAATCCAGTCCGAGGCGTTCGAAGTTTTCCATCATGACAACCGCGCTGATGGGCGGTGGGTTCGCAACGGGTGCGTTCGCTGCCGGTGCGGAGTAGAGGTCAGCAGTCACCACGATTTTTTCTTTCGGCAGCCACAGCACCAGCATGTCGTCAGCGTGTGGCAGACCCTGAATGTGATACAGCTCGGCAGTATGCGCCGCGTCGGTAAACACGCGTTTCTCACCAACGCCTTCGATTACGGCTTTCTTGCCTGAGGTAGCAATCGCATCCGGCTTCAACGTACGCGGTGCGCCCAGTGCGCGCTCAAAAAATTCCTTGTCGCTTTCATGCACGACAATCGTGGCACCTTCGGCCACCACAGCGGCTATGCCACTGGTGTGATCGAAATGGCTGTGCGACAACACCGCGTAGCGCACCGGCTTTCCAGGGATTACGCGCTTGGCTTCTGCCATTACTGCTTGTGCGCGGGCTTCGTTCTGGCCAGCGGCTTCGAACAGCAGGATGTGATCGCTGAACTCCACGGCGACGGCAACATAACCACCGGTAATGCGGTAAACGCCATCAGCCAGTTCTTCGGCTTTGGCAGCGGGCGGTGCGGGTGGAGTTGCAGGCGCTGCAGGGGCAGCCGCGGTGCTGCCGGGCACTTGTCGCGGCGCGAGATACTCAGCCAATTGCGGCGGGTTGCCGATGGCGCCAAAGATCTGGATCGGGAACAGTGTCTGGCCACCACGGCTTTCCGTTTCCATACCGGGATACATCAGGCCTTCATGGTTGCGGCGATACTGTGTGTAGTTGGCCTGCACGATCATGTCGCCGAACACCGGATTTTCCAGCCAGGTTTCCACGCGCTCTACCAGGTGCTGGTCATTGATGTAACCAACCAGTTTGTAAGCAACGCCAGCCGGTGACTTCACATCCGATTCCCAGCTGACCACTTGCAGCGTGCGGTTGTTGGCCGTCTGTGTTGTTAGCGTCGCGTTGTGCGCGGCTGCGCCTTTCAGGAAACCCCAAGGGCTCAACCACACCTGCATCTGCACGCCCCAGTTGTTGGCATTGGCGGCGGTGGCCACTTCGTTGAACACGCCAAGGCGGGCAGGGCCGCCTTGTGGTGCAGCAGCAAAGGTGACTGCGGAGGTCGTGGCAGTAGAGGTGGTGAAATCAATCGTGCGGCGATAGTCACTGAGGTTGCTGCGCGGCGGTGGCAGCCCAGCCACGCTGGCGGACTGGCCCAACGCAAAGCTGGTACCGGCGCCGATATAGGTAACTGAGTTGAGGCCGTCGACACCCATCGTGCGGGAGGCTTCGGCAATAACAGCCTTGGCATCCTGGGCCCAGGCGGATGAAGACAACAGACTGAATGCGAAAGCGACAGGCGCGAGCCTATGCACCATCTTCGTTGGATAGTTCATGCGGTATTCCCCTCTGGTGTTTTATGTAGACTTTTGTGGTTTTTTTGCCAGCTTAAGGCCGTTGCCCCCAGTTGAGAAGGCTTTACCCCAGAGGAAGGGCGCTAATTGTTGCAGGTGGCTCCTCGACGCTCGCCGGATGGCCGGGAAATAGGTGCCAGGTTCATATTAGAAATAGGTGTCAGAGTCATATTTCACTCCCGCAATAGGTGTCAGAGTCGTATTTCGATTATGAAATACGACACTGACACCTATTTATCGGATCAGTGCTTGCCGGGTGCCAGGGCGGTGCCTTCGCGCTCCTTGGCGATATAGGCCTGCAGCGCAATCATGCGGGGATCGTCTGCGGCCAGCTCGTCGCCTTGCAGCGGGTTGCGGATACACCAGTTGATCATCTCCCACAGCATGCCGACGCGGCCCAGTTGCTTCTGGAACTTGGGGTAGGTTTCGGGATGCGTGTTGGCGCCGTTCGGATGGCACTGCGCGCATACCACGCCGTTCTTGCCAAGCTCGGGATTGGTGAATTGCACACGGCCTTCGGCAGCCACTGCGTCGAACTGCGCCTGCCAGCGCGCGATGTCGGCAGCGGTGAACTCATCAGCCATCGCCGAAGTGCCAACGCCCAGCCCACTTATCAGTAATGCAGTAATCAGGATTCTCATGTTGTTCTCTCCTTAGTAGTGGGACTGCGGCGGAATGCGATCAGCCGGGTTCTGGAAACCGCGATCTTCCGGTTGCCCGGTAGCGCCATTCCAGCCAACCACGCGATTGCTGTTGTCGTACAACACGTATTCCATGTCGATGCGGCCGGTGTGTACGTTGACGAGTTGCCAGCCGGTGGCATCGCGCTCACTGAACGGATCGGCGCGATTCATCGGCACCGTCATCACCGGCACATGGCTGCCAGCCTTGGCGTAGGTGTCGGGATACGGCCACGGCCACGCGGTCGCCATTACGCTGTTGAAGGCGATGTTGCCGATCTGGTTGTACTGGATCTGGTGCACATGACCGTAGATCACATTCACCTTGTCGAACGGCTTCAGCAGCGTTTGCACCTGCGGCGCTTCTTCGGTCCAGAAATTCCAGCCCTTGTAGATGTGCTGCAACGGCGAATGCGAGAACACGATGATTGGCGTGTCCTTCGTCTGCTTCGCCAAGTCCTGCGCCAGCCAGGTCAGCTGTTTCTCACCCAGCATGAACGGCGAACCATTGGGATTGTCGAGACCCGCCATCTCACTCATGCGGCGCTCGGGGCTTTCCCATTTGTTGTTCCACTCGTCGTACGTCAGGATGCTGTTCAGCACGATGAAGTGCACACCCTTGTGGTCGAAGCTGTAGTAGTGCTCGCTCTTGAACACGTCGCTCCAGTACTCGCCCATGTCGAGGTAGAAGTCGTGTTCGCCCATCACGCCACGCATCGGTGCCTTCAGGCCCGACAACAACTCCATGCCATGATCGAGTTCCGGTTTGCTGCCGAGCTGCGCCAGATCACCACCGAACATGACAAAGTCAGGCTGCGGGTTCATCAGGTTGGCTTCGGCTACTGCATTGATCAGGCCACGATCCCAGTTACGCACAAAGTTGTTGCCCTTGATCTGCTGGATGTGGGAATCCGAAATATAGGCAAACGTAAAGTCCTGGCTCGGTTGCGCACCCGCAATACGAATCAGGGACATCGGCACGATGCCGGCAATGGCTGCAGTGCCGGTTTTCTTCAGAAAACTGCGACGATTGTTGTTCATGGGTTAGCTCCGGTTGCGAACTCAGGGCTGGTCAGCGCTTCCATGAAGGCCACCAGGTCGTCGATTTGCTGCTCGCTCAATTCCAGCGGACGAATGCCGCCGCTGAGATACGGCGTCACCGGCGCATCCTTCGGTCGCACACCGCCGTTGTTGTAGTGCTCCACCACTTCACGCAGCGTCGCCAGACTGCCGTCGTGCATGTAGGGCGG
>JAZKEH010000305.1:0-1657 GCA_040387155.1 Pseudomonadota bacterium
CGGTCGATATGGCGCAGGAGGTTGTCGATGCTGATAGCGCAGTGCATCTGCACAAGGCCATCAGTGAACTGCCTCCGCTGCAGAGAACCTTGATCACGTTGTACTATCTCGACGAAACCAGTGTTGACGACATTGCAAGAATGACAGCGATGCCGGTCGGCACTGTCAAAAACTATTTGTTCCGCGCCCGTCTCCGGTTGCGCCAGGTACTGGCAGACAAGTTGGGCGCGGAGCCGATGCATCTGGAGTTGATCCATGCACAGTGAAGACAAAGAAGTGTTGAGTCATGCCAAGGGTACGCAGAGCGGCCGGGCTGCTGATGACCGGCTGTTTGCACGTGCCATGCAGCGTGACGCGGCTGATGCGCTGATTGCCCATGCGGTGAAGACCCAGCCGCTGCCGGCGCTGGCGCCTGATTTTGCGGCGCAGTTAAGTCAGCGGTTGCATAACGACAGCAAGGTTTCAGCAGTTGGTATCAAGGCGGACAGTGCGCTGGAGTTGTGGGTGTCGGCGGGGCTATTGCTGGTGTTGGGAGCAGGCGGTGTCCGCTATGCGTCATCGATTCTGTTCGACACCTTTGCCGCAGGCATCCAGCAGAACCTGCCGATGATCCTGACCGCTGTTGCGATCGTGGCGCTGGTGAAGGCATGGGAATGGCAGCAAAGACGTCGCGGCCCTTTTCTGATGTCGCTGATGTAGGGGAACGCCAGGACGCCTTAGGGCATCGCAAAAGCGGCGAGCAACGCGTCCAGGTTCTTCTGCAAGCCAATCTGGAAGTCTGCGGCTGTTTCCAGCGAATCCAGTACCAGCAAGTGGGCACCCGCGTCTTCGATGGCCTGCTTGATCTCTGTTGATGGCTCCCATTGATGCAGCACTACCGTTATGCCGGCTTTCTCCAACGATGTCGTCAATGCGGTGTAATCGGATGTCGTCCAGTCGATGTCCTGCTTGACGAAGTAGTCATCGACGAAGATGCCGACATCGCTGGTCAGATACACAAATTGATCTGTCAGTGCGTACACAACCGGATCGCCGACCTCGACAAAGCGCCGCTCAAACTCGTTCTTCAGTTGCAGATAGGTCGCTTTCTGCTTTTCCAGATTGGTGGCAATGCGCTCCGCGTGATTGGGGTACAGACGCTCCAGATCACTGCCCACAATGTCGAGCACCCGCACAATGTTGGAGGGACTCAACCAGAAATAGGGCGACACCATTCCTGTCGCCGGTGAGTTTGTCACCGCCACTCCATCCAGCTCATGCGACCACGGTTTGGTGGCATCGATATTCACAACGCGGATGTTCACTTCTCTTGCTGCCGTGTAGAGAGGATCGCCACTCCAGATCTTGCCGATGGTGATGACAGCATCGGCGCTTTTGAATTGTTCGACGAATCGGTCTGCTTGCCGGGTAAACAGTGTGGCCTGCGTTTGCATCGAGCGAGCTTCTTCCGGCACCAGAGTGAGGGTAACGTCTGTTCCTTCAAGCAGCGGCTTTGCCAACGAGTACATCGGTGCCATAGAAACGAGCACGAGAGGGCTTTTCTCTTGAGCTTGCGCTGGGCTCCAAATAAGCCCGAGGCAGGCGAGTACTGTTGCGGCGACGCGAATCATAACTTGGCCTCTCTAAAGCCAGGCACCACATTGCGAATGATCGTAGT
>JAZKEH010000306.1:0-2363 GCA_040387155.1 Pseudomonadota bacterium
GGACAACGTGTTCGAACACTTCCTCAATGAGTATCGCGCTGGCAGAACCCCGAATCCTGACATCCTCTGCAACCGCGAGATCAAGTTCAAGGCCTTCCTCGACTACGCGACCATGCTCGGCGCCGATTTGATCGCTACCGGCCACTACGCGCGTACCCGCACACAACAGGGCAGAACCTTGCTGCTGAAGGGTCTCGATGCCGGCAAGGACCAGAGTTACTTCCTTTGTGCAGTCAAGGAGTCCCAGCTTGCGCGCTCATTGTTTCCGGTTGGCGAGTTGCAGAAGAGTGAAGTGCGTGCACTGGCCGCCAAACACGGGTTCGTCACGCATGACAAGAAAGACAGCACTGGCATTTGCTTCATCGGCGAACGTCGGTTCCGCGATTTTTTGCAAACGTACCTCCCCGCACAGCCCGGCAATATCGAAACACCTGAGGGTCGGTTACTCGGACAACATCAAGGCTTGATGTACCACACGCTGGGACAGCGAGCCGGCTTGCGCATTGGTGGCGTCCGCGGCAGCGACGAAGCGCCGTGGTACGTTGCTGCGAAAGACCTGCAACGGAATGTGCTGACTGTCGTGCAAGGCAATGATCATCCGCTGCTATTTTCCTCCGGCCTGATCGCTGGCCAGATCGACTGGATCAATGAGCCCGCACCAGACATGCCACTGCAATGCCAGGCAAAAACGCGCTATCGGCAAGCTGATCAGCACTGTGTGATAAAACACAGTAACGATGGTGTGCTTGAGGTTGCCTTCACAGAACCGCAAAGATCAGTCACGCCCGGCCAGCATGTTGTGTTCTATCTGGATGACCGCTGTCTCGGCGGCGCTGTCATTCAAAACTATCAATTGGCGGTCTAGGTGGATCAACAACAGCAGCAACTCATCGCGCTAGCCGGCGTGGCACAGACAGCCGTCCTGGTGCACCAGTTGGCCATGCACGGAATGGTCGCCCAAGACAAATTCGCCGTGTCTGTAAACAGCCTGTTTGCACTGAATCCGATCAGAACACTCGACGTCTACGGTTCATTGCGCCAGCTGCGCCTGGGTTTGGAAACGCTGAAAGATCTGTTCGGCAGCTATGATTCAATACTCGCCCCAACCGAGGGGCTGCGGTACTTCTCCGGCATCCTGCATCTCGAATCGCAGTTGAAGTCGCGCACGGACATGCTTGAAAAAGTGCGTTATGAACTTGAGCGGCTGCAACAGCGATTTCCGCCAGCGGCGTTACCCGAAGACCCGGTTGCGCTGCGCGAATTGGCTGCTCTTTACCGCTCCACCCTCAGTACCTTGCCCTTCCGCATTCATGTCAAAGGTGACCTGAATTATCTGCGCAATGAAATCGTGGCGGAGAAAGTACGCATACTGCTGTTTGCCGGCGTACGTTCTGCATTTCTGTGGCGACAACTGGGGGGCCGCCGCTGGCACCTGTTGTTCAAACGGAGCAATCTGGCGCGTACCGTCGATGGCCTGTTGCAAACACTCTGATTCGCCTTTCCGGCCTTTGTGAAACGGCGTTCATAACGGCTTTTGCTGCCTGCTTTCATGCGCAGCATGGGCTAAAATGCCGGCTTGATCAGCGCGGAAATCCGACATGTCCTCTACGCCAGCAAGCCTGAACACCGTTTCCCCTCTCACCGCCATTTCACCAATCGATGGCCGCTATGCCAGCAAGACGCGCAGCCTCAGCGCGTACTTCAGTGAATTCGGTCTGATCCGCTATCGCGTGCTGGTTGAACTTCGTTGGTTCCAGCAACTGGCGATGCATCCCGGCATTCCTGAAGTACCGGCGCTGAGCAAAGAAGCCAATACTTATCTGGACAACATCTTCACAAGCTTCAGCGAAGCCGATGCCCAGAACATCAAGGACCGCGAAAAGGTCACCAACCACGATGTCAAAGCGGTTGAATACTTCCTGAAGGACAAGTTTGCTGCAATGCCGGAACTTGCAGCCACGAAAGAGTTCATCCACTTCGCATGCACCTCGGAAGACATCAACAATCTTTCCTATGCACTGATGCTGAAGGATGCCCGCCAGCTGGTGCTGTTGCCGATGATGCAGCAAGTCACGACTGCAATCAGGACACAAGCCCTGCAGTATGCAGATATTCCACTGCTCGCACGTACTCACGGCCAGACTGCAACGCCAACAACGATGGGCAAGGAGTTCGCCAACACAGTTGCCCGCCTGCAACGTCAGCTTGAACAGCTTGCCAACGTTGCATTGCTCGGCAAGATCAACGGCGCGGTGGGCAACTACAATGCTCACTTGATCGCTTACCCGCAGGTTGACTGGCAGGCCAATGCGAAGACTTTTGTCGAGCAACTTGGGCTGCAGTGGAATCCCTACACCACCCAG
>JAZKEH010000307.1:0-2739 GCA_040387155.1 Pseudomonadota bacterium
GGGTCATGTTGAATGTCGAAGGGGTTGCGTTCGGCGGACTGAAGCCGCCCGTCACAGCAATGACTCCTGGCATATTCAGCAGTTCCGGCTCAATGAACTCCGGATTGTTTTCAAATCCTATAAAGTACGAAAAGACAAGGTTATCAGGTTCGAATCCCAGCGGCTGGTTACGAGCGACTGCTACTTGCAGGTACAGTGCACCGGTACCGATCAGCAGCATTGATGCGAAACAGAATTGCGCGCCCACCAGCAACCCGCGTAACGATTGCCCCGCCGTGACGCCGGTGCCGGCTCCAGGCTTTAACACTGCTTGCGGCTTGACCGACGACAGCACCAGTGCCGGATAAATGCCATTGACCAGGCCAACCACAACGGCGATCAGCACCAGCAGCAGGTACTCGGTTATGCCGGGGTCGAGTGCAACCCTGAAGGGCAACAAGGTTTGAAACGCGGGCAGCAGAGCTTCCAGCAGCAGGCTCGTCGGAATTAGTGCAAACAGCGCCAGCAGTACCGCTTCGCCAAGATGCTGCACAATGATGTTGGCCGGCAGCGCGCCAGCCGCCTTGCGTATGCCGATTTCCTTGCGCCGCTCAATAGCGCTCGCCATGCTGAGGCTTATTGAATTCGAACAGCCGACCAGTAATACCAGCAAACCTACGACGGCGAAGGTCGTCACGCGTGCCGGATCGCCTGCACCATTCGCTTCCAGCCCGATCGGGTTGAAGTAGATTTCGGGTAGTGCCTGCCATTGATAGAACACATGTTCGCTGATGCGGCGTTCCGGCCCAAGCGCCGTGTCGTATATGTTCACCACATCCTCGAGGAAGGCTGGTTGCAATGCGTTGAAAGCAGCGGTTTCGACACCCGGCTTCAGCTTCAGCCAGATTTGTGAGGACTTGTCCCAGCGTTGATCCTGCTGAAGCTCACCGAACAAAGGGTAGGCAGACTCGTGGATAAGGCTGATCGCCAGGAAGTTAAATGGGGATGACCGGGTGGCCGGCAGGCGGTAAATGGCGGCAACTTCTAACTCCAGTTCGCCACCACGCAGGGCAACCAGGGTAAGGCGCGTCCCTGGACCAATATCCGGCCCGAGCGCGGTAGCCAGGGTTTCTTCCAGAGCGATAAAGCCGGGTCCGCTCAATGCGCGGTCAAGATCGCCGGCAATTACATCAAGCGGAAAGAGCTGGCTAAACGCGGCGTCGACGAAGGACAGGGCTATCCCGCGCGGTGGGGAAGCATCCTTGATGCTCGCATACATACTATTCACCCGAACCGCGGTGTCGATCTCGTTGGCAAAGTGCTCGACGATGCTGGGCCAGACACGCGCATCGACTGTTGCGTACTTGTCATCCGCCGTGCCGGGTATGCCGCGTTGTTCGACGATCAGGCGATGGATGCGCTCCGCGTCCGGCCAGCCACGGTCGTAGCTGAGTTGCTGTTTGACATACAGAAACGCAAAGGCGAAAACCGCAAGGCCGAGCGCAAGACTGACGATGTTAATGAAAGACTGCAGTTTATGGCGCAGCAGGTTGCGAAAAGCGGGAATAAGGAAGAGACGATACACGCATTTCTCCCTGCCATGATGGCAGTTTGTTCTTTTAGATTTCTGCCGGGATGCAAGTGGTAAGTCTGGCTTTTTATAACATAAGTTCCAACAAGGAACACTGTTTTGAATCATTCGGGTTATAGGGGGCTGAGCATTGGCACATTAGTTTACTTTTTGCGTCAGAAGGAGTTGAAAAGAATTACGACAAAAAAACCGTTGTCCCGTCTCTTCCCCCTCCCATTTCTCAGAAAAAGTGGGCGTCCCATTTCTCACTCCGGGTTTCCTCCTCCGCCTGGCAGGTCTTCACGCGTTCCCTGATCTGAACTTTTTTTCAATGCCACTGCTTTTGGCTGCATGGATAAGGTAGGGGCAATCGGTCCTGGTTACGTCACAGGAATGGAAGGAAGGACGTATCTTCAACCACTACCAACACCAGCGCTGGGGAATCGCTATGCTCAATACAGCAGTTATATCTGAAGCCGGAACCAAACCTTCTGCATCACTCCTGGTGTGGGTGGTATTTTTTCTGCTGGCAGTTGCCCTGGCAGGCTGTGCTGAGGATGCGCCAGTCGCAACTACGGAGTTACCCGCAGCGGAAACAGCGGCAGCACCGGTGGCGGCCGATGCTGAAGAATTCGAACTCGTCGAAGCCACCATCAAGGAACTGCATGCCGCTATTCAAAACGGCAGCACGACCTGCGTTGATGTTGTGCAGGGATATATCGATCGCGCCAGGGCATACAACGGAGTATGTACAGCGCTCGTGACCGAAACCGGCGCACCGATAGAACTTGCTACCGGCTATGTTCGAGCTGGTGAACCGATCAAGTTTCCGACAGAAACGGTTGCTGCCGATACGATCTATCCAGACCTGCAGGATTATCAGGGGTTGCCCATGGAATTCGGACGCATGGCGCCCACCGCATCGAATCCTGACGTACAACAACAGTTCGGCATGCGCGCAGGTATTGCCAACGCGGGCCAGCTTAATGCGCTGGAAACCATCAACATTCGTGGTGAAAGATCCCAGTCCTGCCAGGCCGAATGTGACCTTGCGCCATACGCGGGACCCCTGCCAGCGCATTGTTCGGCAAGCTGCGAGGGGTTGCGGCAGCAACCCGACGCGCTGGAGCGAGCAGCGGAACTGGATGCCCAATACGGGCGTAATCCCGACCTCGCTGCAATGCCCATGT
>JAZKEH010000308.1:0-1878 GCA_040387155.1 Pseudomonadota bacterium
ATGGCGTTGGAGTCGTAAGGCGCTGACTGAATCTACGAGGTTGAGGTGTCTGGGCGACTAACCCCAGGATTCAACCGTTCCGAGCCAATGAACTCAGCTACCATGACTTCACCACCATGTTTGGCGCTGTCATATTTCTTCAAACGTTCGGCAAGATTGTCTGACATACTTTCAGAGGCAACCTTTCTTTCTTCAAATTCATCGCCCATTGCATCGCTCCAGCAGTAATTCCTTCACCATTTGCATAATTATACCTATTGGCAACGACAAGTCGGTCTCCCACGATAGTCAGGAAATTTCAACTATCGTGAGGTGACATCGTGGAAGAAGAACAAATTGGCTGGTTTGGCGCACTCATCGTCGGCGGTTTCGCCGGTTGGCTGGCCGAGGTCTTCATGAAGGGCGACCACGGACTGCTGACCAACATCATCCTTGGCATCATCGGCGCGGCGTTTGCCAATGCGGTGCTGGGATTGTTGGGCGTGTCGTTCGGTGGCTGGCTGGGTTATCTGATCGCCGGCTTTATTGGCGCGTGTTTGCTGATCGCCATCAAGCGAATGCTGAAGAAAAAACGGTAGTTATCTACGGCCCGGCGGCTGATTGCAGTGGCGGGGCCAATGGCGAGGTCAATACAGTTGCTGCGTTATGAATCACTTCATAACGCAGCACTGGTAGTGCATCCATAGAGGGCTTGCTGACTGTCATGACGACAGTCAGCTTTTTTTACAGCTATTGCTCAGCAGCTTGTGGCTCTTCTGCCGGCGCAGAACTCTCTGGCGCAGGCACTACAGTCCCATACTCAGAGTCAGAGTCAGAGTTCCGGTCATCCCGGTAACCATCGCGGCCGTCATAGTCGCGGTAGTAGGGACGGTTGTAGTACGGAAAGCCCATGCCGAACCCGAAGTACGAGCCGCGATAGAATGGACTGTATCCAAAAGGGCCACCGTATCCATACCGCCAACCCCACGCAGCATCCTGCATCGCAGCAGCGGCTGCCCAGTCGGCCTGCGCTGACGATTGCGCAGCGCGTGTTTCCTGGCGTTCAAGTTCCAGTAGCTCGGCTTCGACGGCGAATTCCAGGTCTTCCTGCAAACCTGGTTTCGACATGTCACGCTTGATCAGCGTGCTGGCGTAACCGGGATTGCACAATACGACCGGCTCGATAAAGGTTTCTGCGCCGCTGACCCAGCGTGCGGAAAAGCCGCCGGTATCCACACATTCGCGGGTCTTGTTATCGACGTCGTAGGCGATATCCACTGGCGCAATACCCAGCAGCTCACCGTTGTCGTCAGTGATATAGGCGCCTTGCGGCTCGGAACGGATTTGTAACACGGCCTGCGATGCGCAACCCGAGAGGAGCGCAGTGGCAAGCGCGGCAAGCATCAAACGTGAACGATCTATCATGGCAGTCTCCGGCACATCATTGCTCAGTTAATGACTCGGTTAATGACTTAGTTAAGAGCACAGTGGGCAATGCACAGACATTGGCATCTCGAACGTAGCTTGCCACAGCGTGGCTTAATACAGTCTTAAGCGTTGCATGCAGCGACTTTCAGCATGCCGGCAGCCAAACAACAATGCATGGAATGTCGCAATGTTGGCTGCCGTACATACCTTACCTTCAATGTGGGGGCACGATGGCAGATATCAATGACATGCCTGCCGCCCGTGCGGGACAAGGAAACAACATGAAAAACAAATACGCTACCCGTCTGCTCACTGCCGCCATGGCGACGCTCATCTTCAGTGAAGCAACGGTGGCCGATGAGAAGCTGGATAACGACATTGAGCTTGCCGCTGCCAACTCGCACGTGTTCAAGACATGGTTAAAGGCTGACAACATCCAGGTGGAAGTGAAAGACGGTGCCGCCACGCTGT
>JAZKEH010000309.1:0-6234 GCA_040387155.1 Pseudomonadota bacterium
CCTCAGGCCATCCATGGCCTTCGAGGTTCCAGAAAAGGTCTGCCGCCGTCTGCTCCTCAGAATTGCGCAGGGCCTGAAATCGCATCAGCGTCGCTAATGCAGCGTTTCGTCCCGATAATTACGACAGCGCTTCGAGCTCTTCCATCGCCATCAGCAACAACTCTTCCGTCGTAGATATCTGGCGTTTCAACTCGCCTTGTTGCAGCACGAGCTTGGCGAGGTGGGTCTTCTTCGCTTCTTCATACAGCGAGGGATCGGTGAGTTTGGTTTCGAGCTCGGCCAACTGACGATGTTCCTTGTCGAGTTGCTGTTCGAGTTTCTTGATGCGATCGCGCAGTGGCTTCAACTGCTCGCGCGCTTGTGCGGACTGCTGGCGTTTGTCTTTGCCGTCGCCTTGTTTTTCGGCAAGTGCGTTGCGGGACTTGGGGGCGGCATCACCACTTCTGGCTGAAGAGCCGTCGAGCACCAGCTTCTCGTAATCTTCCAGCGAACCTTCGAAGAACTCGACCTTGCCACCGCGAATAATGAGGAACTGGTCGACCGTGTTGTTGAGCAAATGACGATCGTGGGAGACGAGAATCAAGGAGCCGCCGTATTCCTGCAAGGCGCGCGTCAATGCGTGCACCATTTCGAGATCGAGATGGTTGGTCGGCTCGTCCATCAACAACAGGTTGGGGCGCTGCCAGGCAATCAGGGCGAGGGCGAGCCGGGATTTCTCGCCGCCGGAAAACGGGCGAATGATTGCATCGGCTTTCTCACCGCGAAAATCGAAAGAGCCGAGAAAGTTGCGCAATTCCTGCTCGGGTGCTTTTTCATCGATGCGTCGCATCAACAACATCGGACTCGCATCCTGGTCCAGCACGTCAGTCTGTTGCTGCGCGCAGTAACCCACGCGGGTGTGGTCGTGAAAATGCAACTTGCCACCAAGCAAGGGCTGATGGCCGACAACGCTTTTCAGGAAAGTGGATTTACCCTGGCCGTTGGGGCCGAGCAAGCCGATGCGCGAACTGCCGTTGATGGTGACGGAGAAGTCCTTGAACAGTGGCGCGCTGTAACCCACGCAGACGTCTTCGCAGGTCAGTACTACGTCTGGCACTCGCGCCGCTTCGCGGAAGCGGAACTGGAACGGTGAATCGATGTGCGCTGGTTCAATGTCGACCATGCGCTGCAACTCTTTCAGGCGGCTCTGCGCCTGCTTGGCCTTGCTGGCCTTGGCGCGGAAGCGGCGCACGAAGTCTTCGATCTCACCCTTGCGCTGCTGCTGCTTCTCGTAAGAGGCCTGTTGCTGTGCCATGCGCTCAACTTTTTGCAGCTCATACGACGAATAGTTGCCGCGATAGGTGATCAGCTTCTTGTTTTCGAAGCTGACAGTGTGGCCGATGACTTCATCGAGAAACTGGCGGTCATGTGAAATCAGCAAGACAGTGCCCGGATACTTCAGCAGCCAGCTGCGCAGCCACAGCGTCGCTTCAAGGTCCAAATGGTTGGTTGGTTCGTCGAGCAGCAGCAAATCAGAGGGTTGCAGCAGTGCCTGTGCGAGGTTCAAACGGATGCGCCAACCGCCGGAGAATTCCGCAACCGTCTTCGTGAAATCGCTGACCGCAAAACCAAGACCCATCAGCAATTGTTCAGCGCGGTTGGTCAGGCTGTAACCCTCGACCTCTTCCATGTCGCCATAGAGATGCATCATCGCATCGTGATCGTCTTTCAGCGTGGCGACGTCGAGCGCGCGCTCGATTTCACGGAAGCGCACATGGCCATCCAGCACGTAGTCCACTGCGCTGCGATCAGATGATTCGGTTTCCTGCATCATCTGCGCGCGCTGCAGTTTGTCCGGCATCAGGATTTCGCCGCCGTCGAGCTGCATCTCACTCATCAGCAATTTGAACAGCGTGGACTTGCCACAGCCGTTGCGGCCGATGACGCCGATCTTCTGCCCCGGGTAAATGGACAGATTGGCGTTTTCCAGCAGCGGATTGGCGCCCTGGTAGAGAGTGACGTTCTGGAGGGAAATCATGAAGCTGGTGACAGTATCCGTGGAGGGGCGCGAAAGGCCCTGACTGCAAATCGCAAGTCGCGACTGCAGGTCATCAAAGGCCGCGCATTATAGGGTGGCTTGAGCTGCGGCTCTAGGGAATAATCATCCGGTATTTCTCCGTTATTTCAGGTAAAGCGATGGAAACAGGACTGCCCGTACTCGACGATCTGGTAATTCCCTGGCTCGGCAAATTCGTTATCGCACTGCTGATTTTCCTGATCGGCAAATGGGTAGCAGATCACATCAGCAAAATACTGCTGCGCTTAATGCTGAAATCGGGGCTCGACGACACGCTCGTCCGCTTTTTGCACAAGCTGGCCTACGTCTTCATGTTGATTCTGGTGGCGCTGCCGGCGGTCGAAGCGGCGGGCATCAGCATTGCCTCCTTGTTGGCCTTGCTTGGCGCCGCCGGCCTGGCGGTCGGTCTGGCGCTGAAGGACTCACTGTCGAATCTGGCGGCCGGCGTCATGATCATTGTGTTCCGTCCGTTCCGGGTCGGCGATGGCATTACCGCCAGTGGTTCGAGCGGTACTGTTGAGGATATTGGCATGTTCTCAACCACACTCACCACGCCGGACAACCAGCGCGTCATTTTGCCGAATGCGGCGATCATCAGTGGCACCATCATCAATGCCACCACCTTCGCCACCCGCCGTGTCGATTTGCTGATTGGCATTGGTTTCAACGACAACATCGGCACCGCCAAGAAGATCATTGCCGAGGTGTTGGCAGCCGAGAACCGCATCCTGCCGGAACCCGCCAGTTCCATCGGCGTGGAGACCATCGGCGAAAACAGCGTTTTGCTGTTTGTACGCGCTTGGGTGCGCACACCGGATTACGGGCTGGTGCGGGCCGATCTGCTGGAACGCATCAAGGACAACCTGGCCACCGCCGGAATTGTGATTCCATACCGCCAGCAAACCATCCATTTGCATCAGGTCTCTGCTACCCAGCCGGACTGATCGGCTCAAGTATTCCCGCCTTCGTGTCGATGAAGTAACCGGATACCCCCGGCTGCGTTATCGACATGAATGCAATAACTACTGCTCCACTCCGCAAATACCAGCATCCTGCCCTGCAGGGACTGACTGAAAAGGCACTGGCCGCTGTCTACCACGCCGGTCTCGCCCGCACGTTGGCGCCGCAGGAATGGCTGTTCCGCGCCGGCGAAGCCGTGGTGGCCGACATCCTGGTGCTGGAAGGCAGTGCCGGCATTTACCGCCAGAACAGCACCACTGCGTTCGCGTTGCAGCTGTTTGCCGGCGATTGCGTGCCGGCGGCGCTGCTGCAGCAGGACGGCTACTACACCCACGACTGTCTGGCGACGCAGCCGCTCAAGGTGCTGCTGCTGGAATCCACCGCTTGCAGCCAGTTGGATGACCACACCCAGTTGCTACTGCACAAGAATCTCCTGCCGGCCGCTGGCCGGTTGCTCAGCCAACTGCACCGCCCGGTGCACGCGCAAGCGCAGACAGCCGCAGTAGACGCCGCTGCCGTTGGTGCAGCAATGGCAGCGCGGCAGGAACCCTATATGCAGGCCACAGCGCTGCAAACCATGCTGGCCAATCTGCCGCGGTTGCCGCCGTACACCACCAAACTGACCGGCCTGATGAATGACCCCAAGGCGAGCACGCGCAACATCGTCGAGATTGCGCGCCAGGATCCGTCACTGACGGCCTCCGTGCTGAAAACGGTCAACTCGGCCTATTTCGGCCTCAAACACAAGATCAAGGATTTCCAGCACGCGGTGATGATGCTGGGCTTTACGCAAATGCAGCAGTTGCTGATCAATACCGGTGTGCAGAGCACGATGCCGGATGCACCGGAGTTTCGTCAGCTGCAGGCGCATTCGATGATGATTTCCGTGCTGTGCAGCGAGATCAGCCTGACGCTGAAAATCGGCTCGGCGCCCATGCTGAGCACGCTCGGCATCCTGCACGACATTGGCAAGAGCATTGTGTTGTTGCTGCGCCGGCAGAATCCGAAACAGGATTTCCTGCTGAGCCTGATGGATCCCGACATGGTCGGCATGTTGCTGCTGCGCGAGTGGCAGATTCCGGAAAACATCAGCGAAGTTCTGCAATACCAGAGTTATCCGGAGTTGCTGCCGCCCGATAGCGTCCCCGCCATGCATCGCGAAAACATCGCGGTGTTGTATCTGGCACACCGTTGTCTGGAGCGTTTGCGCAATCTGCAGGCGGAAACGCCAACCGAATGTCCGTGCCGCCCCTGGCTGGCCAAACTGGGCTGCCGTGAGCTGACACTGGATGATTTCCTGTTTGGTCGCTTGGTGCAGTCGATCCACTCACGCGCATCGCCGCTGCCGCTGGTCATGCAGGACTTGCTGAAAAAGGCGCAGAACTTCGAAAGCCGTGCACAGCCGAAGGAAGAGCAGCCGGATCAGCCGAAGGAAATGCTGACGCCGCCCTGATCGCGACAGATCGTTTGCAGCATGTCCACCAGGGTCTGGCCGTTGCTGCTGCAGATCCACTGTTGCCGGCTGGCATCGTAGTCGTAGTGAAAGCCACCGGATTTGGCCGCCAGCCACAGCTGGCGGATGGCGCTCTGGCGGCTGATGATGGCAACTGAGCGATTGCTGAAACTCAAGGTCAGCATGTCGTTGCCGGATTCGTAGTCGATTGCCGCATCCTGCTCGTTGATGGCGGCCTCCACCGTTTCCTCGATGCGACGTAACGTGCCCTGGTAAAGGGCCAGAAATTCGGCTTCTGGCATAAGGTTGGTCATGGGATGTCCTGCAACTGCTAACAACAGGCTGCCATTGTAGTCAGCTGCCCCCGCCGCACACCATCTTTCCCGCATTTTCCGCTCCGTTGTCACGGCACTCGCAGGTATAATTCGGCGCTTCTCACCCGGGTCTGCCAGACGATGACTTTTTTCTCTTTTTCTTTACTCCGGAAAGGTGTTTCCACCTTGCTGATGCCGCTTTGTCTGCTGGGTTGCCTGACCGGTTGCCTGCTGCTGGCTGGCTGTGGCCAGAAAGGACCGTTGGTACCCCCGCCGCCTGCAGCTGCCATTTCGCGATAGCCTTCCAATGAATGCGTCAATCAATGCCCCACTGAATACTTTCAACTACCGCAACAACCAGTTGCATGCGGAAGATGTCTCCTTGGCCGCGCTGGCGGCGCAGTACGGCACGCCGTGCTTTGTCTATTCGCGCGCCATGCTGGAACAACGCTTCCTCGCCTATCAGCAACCGCTGCAGGGCCGACCGCATCTGGTTTGCTATGCAATGAAAGCCAACTCCAACCTGGCCGTGTTGAATGTATTGGCACGCCTGGGTGCCGGCTTCGACATCGTCTCTGGCGGCGAACTGACGCGCGCACTGGCTGCCGGCGCAGACCCGGCCAAAATCATTTTCTCCGGCGTCGGCAAAACCATCGAAGAGATGGAAGCCGCGCTCACTGCCAACATTCACTGCTTCAATGTGGAATCGGTGCCTGAACTGGAACGGCTGTCGGCAGTCGCACAGGCCATGGACAAAGTGGCGGCGATTTCGCTGCGGGTAAATCCCGATGTCGATGCCAACACGCATCCGTACATTTCGACCGGCTTGAAAGACAACAAGTTCGGCGTACCGATTGAGCAAGCGTTTGCCATTTATGAGCACGCCCGCACCTTGCCTGGCATCAGGATCGCTGGCGTGGATTGCCACATTGGCTCACAGCTGACCTCAATGGCGCCGCTGCTTGAAGCGCTCGATCGCCTGCTGGCCTTGATCGACAACCTCGCAGCAGCCGGCATTCATATCGAGCATCTCGATCTTGGTGGCGGTCTCGGCGTGCAGTACCAACAGGAACAACCCCCGGCCCCGCAGGAATACATGCAGGCCGTGTTGCAGAAAGTCGGCGATCGCAAGCTGACGCTGGTGTTCGAACCAGGCCGTTCAATTTGCGCCAACGCCGGCGTGATGCTTACAAAGGTGGAGTACCTGAAGCCGACCGAGCACAAGAACTTCGCCATCATTGATGGCGCGATGAACGACATCATTCGTCCCGCGCTCTATCAGGCCAACATGCAGATCGTGCCGGTGCTGCAGCAGCCGGCTGCGTCGGCAACATCGCTGACGTGGGACATCGTCGGCCCGGTGTGTGAATCCGCCGACTTCCTCGGCCGCAATCGCGAACTGTCGCTGCAGAGCGGCGACTTGCTCGCGGTGTTGTCCGCTGGCGCCTATT
>JAZKEH010000310.1:0-851 GCA_040387155.1 Pseudomonadota bacterium
CGCCCTCGGCTGAGTTTCAACCCTACGACGGCTTTGCAGGCTTCTCGATGCTGCGCGCGCAGGTCGACTGCGCGCCCAACGACACGATGCGCGTTGGTCCGTTGATCGAGAAGATCGGCGCCGGCACCTTGATTGTTACGACCAGTATGACGAGTGGGGCCAGAATTACTGCCGGCACGCTGCAAATCGGCAATGGGGGAACAACCGGCTCCATTACCGGCACGGTCCAGAATTTCGGAACGCTTGCCTTCAACCGGTCTGACGCCACTTCCTATAGCGGTGCGATGTCGGGTAGCGGCACCCTGGCCAAGTCTGGCGGCGGCACGCTGACCATCAGCGGCGCGAATACCTATACCGGCGGGACGACCATCACTGGTGGCCGGGTAAATTTCACAGCACTGAACAATTTTGGTACGAGTAACATTACCCTCAATGGCGGCGGGATTCAGTGGGCAGCCGGCAGCACGGTGGATGTCTCTGCGCGGCTGGCACCCTTGGGAGCTGCCGGTGGCACGCTGGATATCAATCTCAACACTGTCACCTTGGCATCCGCCATCACAGGCACGGGCGCACTGACGAAGATGAGTAACGTGACGCTGACCTTGACCGGAACCAATAGCTTCACAGGCGCGACGATCATTTCGGCAGGCGTGTTACAGCTGGGCAATGGCGGCACGACGGGGTCCGTGGCCGGTGTCATTGTGAACAATGCCGAACTGGGCATCCGCCGCTCGGATAACGTCATCCTGGATAACGCCATTTCCGGCACGGGTCTCATAATGCATCTGGGCGCCGGAAAGCTGACCCTCGCCGGGACAAACAGCTATACCGGCGGTACATCCATTGCTTCT
>JAZKEH010000310.1:861-3233 GCA_040387155.1 Pseudomonadota bacterium
GCCAATCTCGGCAACACGCTCGATCCTCGTAATTTCGTTCGCATCAATGTCGGCAATGCACTGGAGATTACAGGAAGTGGCGTCTTCAATCCGCCGATATACGCCAATGGCTATCTTGCTGGCGGCGTCAGTACCATACGCGTACTGCCCAGTGTGCAGGCCACTTGGGCTGGCCAGATTTACAATGACATAAATCCCACTCTCCCATTTCAGAGCGTTATCGAAATTAAGGGCGGTGGCGTTTTCGCTCCCACTTCCTCCAGCGCGGCACTGGGTTCCGGCGGACAGGGCGGTATCACGGGCGGATACATTGTAACGGGAGGCAGCACTCTTCTCATTGTCAATGAGAGGGGGTTTGGAGCGACGGCCGCGGTGTTGACGCTGGGTGATGCCACAACAAATGGCATACTGAAGTTCGACGCCGACCTGTCATCGCCGCGTAATGTCACGCTTGCTTCAGGTGGGGGCGGCATTGGTTCTAACGGCCATACAGTGACGCTTTCCGGGGTCGTCAGCGGTGCCGGTGCATTGAGCAAGTTGGATAATGGCACGCTCATCCTGACCGGCACAAACACCTATAGCGGTGGCACCATCGTTACCGGCGGCATCCTGCGCCTGGGCACGGGTGGCACCGTCGGTAGCGGACCGGTCACGGTTGCGGGTGGTACCTTCGATACCGGCGGCCAGTCCTTGAACGGCAGCAACCTGACCGGCACAGGCGGCACGATCAATTTTGGCGCGGGCGGTATCGTGTTCAATCCGACCGGAAATCAAACCATGGGCAGCAACCTCACCGGCAATGGCGGCCTGGTCAAAACCGGCAGCGGCACGCTGATCCTTTCGGGCAACAATAGCTTCACGGGCGGGATCACCATCGCAGGTGGCACGGTCAGCCTGGGCAGCAGCAATGCTGCCGGCACAGGTGCTATCACCACCACGGGCTCGGTCATTGATTATGCCAACGGCATCAATGTTGCCAACGCCATTGTCATCAACAGCAACACGACCCAGTTGCAGACGCTTGCGGGTGTCATCGCGACGCAAACGGGCGTGATCTCGCAAGCGGGCGGCGTGCGACCGCTGGAAAAGATCGGCACGGGCACACTGATCCTGGCCGGTACCAACACCTATATAGGCGCGACCAGTGTTACGGGCGGCACGTTGAGGGTGAACGGTTCGATCGGCGGCAGTGCTGTCACCATTGTCAGTGGCGCGACACTGGGCGGCACCGGCACGGTGGGCAGCGCAACGGTTCAGGCGGGCGGCACGCTGTCGCCGGGCAATTCCATCGGCACGCTGAATGTGAACGGCAATCTGACCTTCGCGGCGAACTCGGTCTACACCGTGGAAGTCTCGCCCACCGCCGCCGACCTGACAGTGGTGAGCGGTACGGCCAGCCTGAACGGTACGCTGGCGCTGACACCGGCGGCGGGCGTTTATACGGGGGGCGCAAACCTGACCTTGCTGACGGCATCGAACATCAGCGGCACGTTTGCCAATGTCACGGGCCTCAGCTTTGCCAATCTGCGTTCGGAAATCATCTATGGCGCCACCAGCGTAAGGCTGGTGCTGACGCCTCTGGCGATCAACTTTGTCGGCCTGAGCAACAATCAGATTTCTGTTGCGACGGCGATCAATGCGGGGCCGCTTGGCAATGCGTTGCAAATGGCGCTCAGTGATTATGTCCGCGCCAACCCGTCCCAGATGGAAGCGGTTCTGGACAGCATTTCGGGCGAGATCCATGCCAGCCTGCGCAGTGCGGCGCTGCAAGACAGCCGCCTGATCCGCAACACGGTGCAGGGCCAGCTGGCCCGCAAGCCGCAAGGCACCAGCGTCTGGGGCCAGGCCTTTGCCGACTATGGCAGTCAGGACAGCGACGGCAACGCCGCGCAAGCCCACCGCAACAATGCAGGCTTTATCGCGGGCGTAGACACGCAGGTGGCGGAAGGTTTGCGCCTGGGCGTGGGCGGCGCCTTCATGGAGCACAAGCTGGCCTTGAATGCGCGCGCCAGCCGCGCCACGGGCGCGCGTGGCTCGCTGCTGGCCTATGTCAGCTACACCAGCGATGCCTTCACGCTGAATTTTGGTGGCGACTATGGCTGGGGCAGCGACGATGTCAGCCGCACCGTGACGGCGTTGGGCGAGACGCAGGTCAGCACCCGCGACAGCGACGCGGGCGGCTTCTTCGCAAGGGCCTCGTATGATCTTGGCCTGCCGGTCCTGCCCTATGCCGGTATCACCCATGCTTCGGCCACCAATGGCGCTTTCGCCGAGACGGGCGGTCTTGCTGCGCTCAGTGGCGGCGCGGTCAGCGACAGCCAGACCTACAGCCTGTTGGGCTTCGGCGCCGTGTTGGGCGCGCTGGATTTCAT
>JAZKEH010000310.1:3243-3666 GCA_040387155.1 Pseudomonadota bacterium
GGCGGCGCTTCGGCGCTGTTGGTGTTCCCGCCGGCGCCCTTCACCCTCGGCCAGTCGGCCGAGATGGCGCTGGCCCATTTCAGGACTATCGCCGATGCCACCGATCTGCCGCTGATCGTATTTCAATATCCGCTGGCCACGGGCCAGGGCTTTACGGTGCTGGGGTCGCCCACAAGCAGCGACGCGGCGGCGATCCAGCTGGGCCTGGACCTGCAGCTTGCACCGCAGGCGCTGTTCTCGGTTGGCTATGACGGGTTGCTGTCAGGCACCGGCGCAAGCCACGCCATCCGTGGTGGCCTGAGCTGGAAGTTTTGAGGCCGAGACTGTCGCGGAGAAAAAGCTTTACAGGCAAATGCTATTCGGTTGATCGAATTGCGCTGGAAAAGCTCTTGTTTTACAGCTAAAGCCTCATCTTGCCGCACA
>JAZKEH010000311.1:0-1448 GCA_040387155.1 Pseudomonadota bacterium
GTCGATGCGGCCGACTTTCCCGGTGCCCAGCGTTTTCTGGGGCTGGGCCAATTACCACCGGAAGCACTACGCCTGTTGTGGCAGCAACGGCGCACGTTGCAACGCGAGCATGTCCTGTTTGCGCGAGACATGTGGCAGGCCTATCGCAACAATGATCCACGACCTCTGCATCACCTCATCGCTGGCGGCACGCCGTTACTGCCAACCCTCGCCCCTGCCCTGCATCGACAACTGCAGGAACTGCCTTCGACCGTCAATGGTCTTGGTCTTACCCAACGGCAGCTGCTGGAAACACTTGCCGGTTTTGATCGCATGACTGTTGCGCGCCTCATTGGCGAAACCTTCCATGTTCGCGATGCACTTTCCGGCATTGGCGACAGCGGCCTCGATTATGAATTACGGCAAATGGAACAAGCCGCAAATCCCATCTTCGTCCGTGAACACAACGGCAGCATGCGCAGTGACTTCATCACGATCACCGATAGCGGCCGGCAGGTGCTGGACGGCATGCTTAATTGGCTGTCGCTGCAACCACCACCCCGCTGGGTCGGCGGTGTCTGCATCAAACCCGGCCAGCGTAACTGGCATTGGGATGCTGCAAGCCAACAAGTGCTATCGTTGTAAGACAAGACTCGTTCTCAGGGTCTGCCGAGTAACAATCAGCAACACGGAAACAACTTCAACAGGGGAACACCATGCGCAAACTTGCTCTCGCTCTGCTCATACCCACACTCGCCTTTGCCCAACAGCCGGTGGAACCAACACCAGCCTTTGCCGGCCAGACCGATGCGCCGGCACCCGCCAAACCATCGAGCGGATTCAAGGTAGCAACGATCACCGACAAGCTCACCGGCCCGTGGGCCATGGCGCAGCTGCCCAATGGCAATTTCCTGGTGACTGAACGCCCCGGCACGATGCGCATCGTGACACCGGATGGCAAAGTTTCGGAGCCGCTGGCAAATGTGCCGGCGATAAAACGCGTCGCTGCCGAAGGCTTGCATGATGTGGTACTCGATCCCGACTTCGCGACCAATCGTCTCGTCTACTTCATCTACTTCGCGCCACCGAAAGGCGAGGCAGCGAAAGAATGGCCGATCGAACATTTCTACGAAGAGGTGTGGACCAAGTCACTGGCTGAACGCCGCACGCTGGAGCTCGGTACTGAACGCATCGGCAGGGCGCGCTTGAGCAACGATGAACGCTCACTGGAGAATGTTGAAGTGTTGTATGAACCAGGTGTTGAACGTCGCCTCGCGTTCGCACCCGACGGTACCTTGTTCGGCATCGGCGCCGACCAGTTCCGTTTCTACGATTCCGAACTTGATGGCGTTGAAGGCCGCGATTTCCAGGATGAACCTGACATCACGCGCAACTTCACCGGCCGCATCGTTCGTATCAACAAGGACGGCACGATACCGAAGGACAATCCCTGGCTGAGCCGCGCCACT
>JAZKEH010000311.1:1458-2634 GCA_040387155.1 Pseudomonadota bacterium
CATGGCTTGGCCGTGCAACGGTCTCGCGCGAAACCTATGCCCACGGCTTGAAAGATCCGGAAGGGGCGGCGATTCATCCGGAAACCGGGTCGCTGTGGGTCATCGATCACGGCCCGCAAGGTGGCGATGAGATCAACATCATCAAGCCCGGCGCCGACTATGGCTGGCCCAACGTCACCTATGGCGTGCAGTACGATGCGCGTCAGGCCGATGGCCGCAAGAATGTGAAGGTGGGCAAGGGCCTCACCGCGCTGCCCGGCGTTGAACAGCCCCGCTACTTCTGGGTGCCGTCCATCGCGCCGTCAGGCATGGCGTTCTATACCGGCGACATGTTTCCCGAATGGAAAGGAGATTTGTTTGTTGGAGCAATGGCGGGAAAAGCATTGATCCATCTTGAGCTTGATGGAGATCGTGTAGTCAGCGAAGAACGCCTGCTGACCAATCTGGACCAGCGCATCCGTGAAGTGCGCCAGGGTGCTGATGGCGCGCTCTACATCTTTGCTGGCAACAGTCTGATGAAGATCGTGAAGGACTAAGGAGTTGCGTGCCGGGACCACCGGCACGCAGAACCCGAATTACAACGAACCGAAATTCATTTTGACACCGACATAGGCTGCAGCACCGGCAGTGTTGTAGCCAATCACCTCTGTGTACTGCTCATCAAGGGCATTTTCAATGCGGCCGCTCAGTTGCAGTGTGGAGGTCAGCTGGTAACTGGCATTCAGATCCAGCACAACGAAGTCGTCCAGCTTCACCACGCCCGCAAATGGCGGCTCATCAACGGCATCGCGCGAACTGCGCGCGAACGCATGCACGGCAAGACGCGGTTGTGGCTGCCAGCTGATACCGGCATTCAGCAACTGACGTGGACGTCGCAGACGCTGCTGGCCATTTGGCCGTTCTGTGTCATTGAACGTGTAGTTGGCTTGCAGCGACAGTTGTTCGGTTAGCGGCATCGACGCTGACAGTTCAACACCCCGCGAGTTACTGCGACCCACGTATTGCAGATAGCCACTGTAGCTGACCAGATCAAAGTCGATGGCATTCTCGACATCCTGATCGAAATAAACCGCTTCCAGCCGCAGATCATTGGCCGACAGATACTCAACACCCGTCTCAATGCCTTTGCTGCGCTCCTGCTGCAAAGCCACCAGCGACGCTGGCGGATATGAATAA
>JAZKEH010000312.1:0-2653 GCA_040387155.1 Pseudomonadota bacterium
TGATGATCGACGCATCCAGGCTGTGGAACTGGATGATCGAATCAAGCCGATTGCGGAACTCGGGCGTGAACATGCGACGGATCACTTCCATCCCATCGGTCGAATGATCCTGGTTTGAGAAACCGATCGATGCACGACTCATTTCCTGTGCGCCAGCGTTGGTCGTCATGATAAGGATGACGTTGCGGAAATCTGCCTTGCGGCCGTTGTTGTCAGTCAGCGTACCGTGGTCCATGACCTGCAGCAGCAAATTGAATACGTCCGGATGCGCTTTCTCGATTTCGTCGAGCAGCAAAACACAGTGTGGATTTTTCGCAATCGCTTCAGTCAGCAAACCGCCCTGGTCAAAACCAACATAGCCCGGAGGCGCGCCGATCAAGCGGGAAACCGTATGACGTTCCATGTACTCCGACATGTCGAAGCGGATCAACTCGATACCCATGATCTTGGCCAGTTGGCGGCTGACTTCGGTTTTGCCGACGCCAGTGGGGCCAGCGAACAAGTAGGAACCAATCGGCTTCTCGCCTTCCTTCAGACCTGCACGTGACAGCTTGATGGAAGCAGCCAAGGCTTCGATTGCTTCGTCCTGCCCGAACACGACCATCTTCAGGTTCTTCTCAAGATCCTTCAGCGCAGTCTTGTCAGATGCCGATACGTTTCGCGGAGGAATGCGCGCAATCTGCGCGATTACTTTTTCAATATCGCTGACCTGGATGATCTTCTTGCGTTTGCTGGCACTTTGCAGACGCTGGAAAGCCCCTGCCTCGTCGATAACGTCGATGGCTTTGTCTGGCATGTAGCGATCGTTGATGTAGCGTGACGCCAGTTCAGCAGCTGCACGCAAAGCCTTGTCGGTGTAACGCAGATCATGATGTTCTTCATAACGCGACTTCAGGCCGCGCAGGATCTGGTAGGTGGTTTCCACATCAGGTTCTGTGACGTCGATTTTCTGGAAGCGACGTGACAACGCGCGATCTTTTTCAAAGATGCCGCGATATTCCTGGTACGTGGTTGAACCGATGCACCGCATCCTGCCGGACGTCAGCACGGGCTTGAGCAGGTTGGAGGCATCCATAACGCCGCCCGACGCTGCACCAGCCCCGATGATCGTGTGGATCTCATCGATGAACAAGATCGCATTTTCCTTCTTGCCGAGTTCGGCCAGCAAGGCCTTGAAGCGTTTTTCAAAATCGCCACGGTACTTGGTGCCGGCAAGCAATGCGCCCATGTCCAGTGAGTAGACAACGCTGTCCTTCAGGATCTCGGGAACTTGTCCGTCGACAATCTGCCTTGCCAGACCTTCCGCAATGGCGGTTTTACCGACACCGGATTCACCGACGAACAGTGGATTGTTTTTGCGGCGACGTGAAAGCACCTGAATCAAACGGGTGATCTCTTCCTCACGACCGATCAGCGGGTCAATGCGGCCCTGCTGGGCTTCAACATTGAGGTTGGTAGCAAAGCTTTCGAGCGGGTTCTGGGGCTTTTCCTTGCTGCCTTCGCCAACCGCACCCATATCGGACTCGGTATCGTCGCCCAGGCTTGGACCACGGATATTTCCGTGGGTAATGTAGTTCACCACGTCGCCACGATTGACGCTGTGCTTTTTCAACAAATAAACCGCGTGGCTGTCCTTTTCACCAAAGATGGCGACCAGCACGTTGGCGCCGGACACTTCGCGCTTGCCGGTGGATTGCACATGGAAAACAGCACGCTGGATGACACGCTGGAAACCCAGGGTTTGAGTGACTTCCTGGCTTTCAGCCTGCTCCGAAATCTGTGGCATCTGGGTGGTGAGATATTGCTGCAGATCGGCGCGCAACTTGTCCAGATCGACGTCGCAAGCCTGCAGAATTTCACGCGCCGCGCTCTCGTCGAGCAGCGCGAGCAACAAATGCTCTACCGTGATGAATTCATGGCGCTTGACCCTGGCCCAGGTGACGACATGGTTGAGAGCACTTTCAAATTCTTTGCTGAACATTGAATTTACCTTTCGATGTACTGTTCGATGTACTGTTCGATGTAGTGATCGGTCTCCCGATCATGTATTGCGTCTATACGACACTACTTGCAACGACATTAACTACGACATCTACAACATGGGGACTGCTCTGGAAAAACAAAGGCCAATTTTCGGCTAGTCATCCACCTCGATATCACACAACAAGGGGTGCTCCGCTGCGCGGGCATGTTCATTTACCTGGATGGCTTTGGTCTCGGCAATCTCTTTCGGATAGACGCCGCAGACGCCCTTGCCCTCCGTATGCACCTTCAACATGACACGGGTGGCAGTTTCGGCATTCATGCCAAAAAACTCGCGCAGGATTTCAACAACAAATTCCATCGGCGTGTAGTCATCGTTCAACAGAACGACGCGGTACAGTGGCGGAGGTTTGATTTTTACTTCTTCAGGGGCGAGTGCTTCGCGAATGCCGACGCCGCGCTGCATATCGTCGTCGTTGCGGTCATTCTGCCCGTTCAGGAAAGGGCGATGGGTACGGATAACGGAGGTGAAATTGCTCATGGCTGATCAGGTGCTACTGGCTTTTACTGCGACCCAGAAAGTACGCCTGCACTATAGCATGATTCAACAAATGGCCATGGTGCGGAGGCGACAGTTAATGGGTGGCGTTACGGAGTTGGTGTGGACAAG
>JAZKEH010000312.1:2663-5765 GCA_040387155.1 Pseudomonadota bacterium
GGTGCCATCGGGAAATTGCAATTGACATCCAAAAAAAATAGCGCTATACGTGCCAATACCTGCAAAAACACGATAAAAGCAGGGATAAATAATAATAGATACAAATAAATAGGTGATTTGCAAAAGGTGGCAGCGCACTCGTGCACCAGCCGCCTTACCAGACAAAATCATCATCGCACGAGGGGAATGTCATGAGTACTGGTCAGGTCAAATGGTTCAACAATGCCAAGGGTTTCGGCTTCATTTTGCCGGACGGCGGCGGCAGTGATTTGTTTGCCCACTATTCCGCAATCACAATGGACGGTTACAAAACCCTGAAAGCGGGTCAAGCGGTGTCGTTCGACATCATCGAAGGTCCCAAGGGTTTGCATGCCACCAATATCCAGCCAATCAAGGACGCGAGCGCGATGGGTATGCGCCCAAGCCATGCCGAAGCAGCCAGTGCTGCACCGGCCTGAGTTGCTGCTTCTTTTTTTGCAGCTTTCGCAGTTTTTGCCCGTACCCTGCCAGCCGCCTGCTGTTGGTTTTCCAGCAGGGTTTCAACCGGCGCGCGGTCAACAAAAGTAGCCCGGCGTGCTCGTCCTCTTCAACAAGCCTTATGGCGTTCTCAGCCAGTTCAGTCCCGAGGCAAACCACCCTGCCCTCAAGGATTACATTCCCATCAAGGGGGTTTATCCCGCTGGCCGGCTGGACCGTGATTCCGAAGGGCTGCTGTTGTTGACCGACGACGGCAAGTTGCAACATCGCATCAGCGACCCCCGCCACAAGCTTGCCAAGACCTATTGGGTACAAGTTGAAGGCGATGTAAGTCCGCAGGCCCTGCAACAACTGACACGCGGGGTAGAACTCAATGACGGCATGACATTACCCGCCCAGGCGCATAGCCTCACAACCCCAACAATAATATGGCCGCGAGATCCCCCCATACGCGTACGTTTGAGTGTTCCGGATGCGTGGCTGAGTCTGACTATTCGTGAAGGTCGCAATCGCCAGGTAAGACGAATGACGGCGGCGGTCGGCTTGCCCACCCTTCGCCTGATTCGCTGGCAAATCGGTGAATGGACAGTAGAAGGACTCAGGCCCGGCGAATACAGGGTGATTGAAAAGCCCCTGCTGTAACAGCTACCAGCGTTTGCTGGCCTCGTGATCAGTATCCTTGCTCTCCACCCAGTGTTCGTTGCCTTCCTGCAGACATTTCTTCCAGAACGGCGCACGGGTTTTCAGATAGTCCATCATGAATTCGCAGGCCGCGAAGGCGGCACCCCGATGGGCGCTGGTGACACCCACAAAAACAATCTGGTCACCAGGCGCCAGTTCGCCAATACGATGAATGATCGTGACGCCCAGCAGCGGCCAGCGTTGCCCTGCCTGCTCTGCAATATCCCGCAGGCTTTTCTCCGTCATGCCGGGATAGTGCTCCAGAAATAGCGCCTTTATCTCGTTGCCATCCTGTTGATCACGCACCAATCCACTGAATGTGACAACCGCTCCAACATTATTGGAGTGCGCGCGCAGGAAATTCGTCTCTTCCTGCAAGCTGAAGTCGGCGTGCTGTACGCGAATCGTGGTGTCCATGAGTTCCACTAACCGCCTGTGACAGGAGGGAAGAATGCCACTTCGTCACCGTCCTGGATGGGCGATGAGAACGGCACGACCACCTGGTTCACCGCGACCAGCACTTTGCCGCTGGCGGTTCCACTGCCAAACAGGTTTTGCCAGCGGTCGCCGTGTTTCACTATCAACGCGTCGATCAACGCGCCGACAGTACCAGCAGCCTCGGTCGACACTTGTTCGTGCGCAATACCCAGGGTTTCGCGGATATTGGCAAAGTAATGCACATCGATCATAGGGATTCCGCAATGTTCAGGCAGTACGCTGCCAGTGACCCGACTTGCCACCTTGCTTGTCGACGAGTTGCAGCTGGCGTATCACCATGCCGCGATCCACCGCCTTGCACATGTCGTACAGGGTAAGCGCAGCAACCGAGGCTGCTGTCAGCGCTTCCATTTCCACGCCAGTCTGGCCCGATACATTGCAAGTGGCCTGGATATGCACAGAAGAGGTTTCCTTGAGCGGGGTAAGCTCCACTTTCACGCTGGTCAGCATCAGGGGGTGACACAGGGGGATCAGGTCCGAGCACTTCTTCGCCGCCTGGATGCCGGCGATACGCGCCACGGCAAACACATCGCCCTTCTTGTGCGTGCCTTCGGTGATCATCTGCAAGGTGGCAGGCTGCATGTCTATCCAGGCTTCTGCCGTGGCAGAGCGCTGGGTGATGGCCTTGGCCCCCACATCGACCATGTGGGCCTGACCTTGTTCATCAAGATGGGTAAGTTTGTTCATTCAGGGAAGGATTGCATTGCGAGTGGATACCGCATTATCCCCCCTCCTCGCGCGTTTATGAAAGGGCGCGATTCGGTTAGCATGCCCGCCTCGCATATACAGGCAATTTCCGCATGATCTGGCTAGCCCACAGCTCTGTCGCCACCATCGTTGAACAGGATGGCCGTTTTCTGATGGTGGAGGAGCAGGACGGCGACCGCGTTGTCTTCAATCAACCCGCCGGCCACCTCGATGAAGGTGAGACGCTGTTTGCAGCCGCCATACGTGAAACGCTGGAAGAAACCGGCTGGGATGTCGAGCTCACTGCTTTTCTCGGCTTGTATCACTATCCGGCTGCCAATGGCGTTACCTACATCCGTCATTGCTTTGCCGCCAAACCTGTCAGACATCATCCGGACCGTGAACTCGATACGCCGATCCTGGCAGCACATTGGCTGACGGCAGAGGAAATTCTCGTTGACAGCTTTGCTGCGCGCAGTCCGATTGTGCGACGTAGTCTACGGGACTATCTCAGCGGTGTGCGCTATCCACTTTCGTTGATCTACCACTACCAACCATGAGCAACGCTTCCACCAGGGTCATCGTTGGCATGTCCGGCGGCGTCGATTCGTCCGTTGCCGCACTGCTGTTGCTGGAACAGGGTTATCAGGTGTCCGGACTGTTCATGAAGAACTGGGACGAAGATGACGGCACTGAATACTGCACTGCCAAGACCGATCTGGCCGATGCGGAAGCGGTGTGCCAACGTTTGGGCATCAA
>JAZKEH010000313.1:0-4443 GCA_040387155.1 Pseudomonadota bacterium
AGGCCTTGCCAGATCAACGGCAGTTCAGGCCGCAACCGGTCGAACACCCCACGAAAGTCACTACCTTCCTGTTGCGCACGTTGCAGCTCGCTAATGAACCATCGATAGAGTTCGCGCAGACTTAGTGCGGCGAAATCGGGAGCAGTGCTTCGCGAATAGGATTTGAGCGGACCATGCGCAAGCGGCAGCAAGCCATGCCGTGACAGAGCGATGACCTGACCGTGAAAAGCGGATTGCTGCAGCAGACTCATTGCCTGGTCAACCATGCTCAGCCCAGTGCCCGCGATCAGCACTGTGTCGTGGGCGCCGACCTTGGCGAGATAGCTGCCATCCCACGGTGCGTCGATGTAACGGCCAGACATGCGGACGCCTGGCATCAGGCCTGGTAGTTCGGCGGGTGGAAAATTGCCGGTGCACAGGAAGACCTTGTCGACAATACGCGCTGGCAGACCACCCGCTTCCACCCGCAGTCCATCGACTTGCGGCACGATGTCATTCACTTCGGCAGTCACCAGCGTGACGGAGTGGAGATCTTCCGTCAGCAGCGCCTCGCTGACGGTGGCTTGTACATAATCGCCAAAGTGACGTCTTGCAACGAAGTCATCCGGCTGTGCAGCAATACCTTGCTGTCGCAGCCAGTCATGAAAGTGCGAGGGCCTGTCGCCAAACAGACTCATGTCTTTTACTGGGACGTTGAGCAATTGGTAAGGCAGTTGCGAGGAATAGGCGACGCCACGACAGAATTGGGTCGCGCGTTTTTCATAGAGAACGAGTTCGAGCAGGGGGCCGCGCAGGCGCAGCAGCTGCAACAACAGCAGCGACCCGCTCAAACCACCGCCCACAATCGCAATGCGGGTGGTGGCAGTGCGTTCAGGCGGCATCGCTTTCTTCAACATCCAGCAAGCCATGCCGCTTCAGCAGCGTGCGCACGACATTGCGGGTGATGCCGAGCAGCTGCGCGGTGTGCACCTGGTTGCCTCCGGTGAACTGAAAGGCTTCGGCGACGACGAGCTTTTCCACTTCGTCGAAATGCGGGCCTTCGGGACCGTCGAACAGCTTGCGCAGTTCGGCAGCAATGCGTGCAAGTGGCGTATCAGCGCCATCGTCACCGCGCGCAGAGGTTGGCTTGTGGCTCCAGCCGCCCTTGATCTTCAGATGCTCGGCACGGATCTCTGTTGTACCCGCCACGAGCAACGCGAAATGCACCACGTTCTCCAGCTCGCGAATATTGCCGGGCCATTGATAGTTCACCAGCAAGCGTGTTGCCTCTGGCGTCAGTTGCGGCAACGGCAACTGCATGCGTTTGCTGTACACCTTCAGAAAGTGATCGACCAGGGGCAGGATGTCGCCGGGGCGTTCGCGCAGCGGTGGTAGCAGTACCTGGGCAATGTTGATGCGATACAGCAAGTCGCGGCGGAAGTGGCCGGCCTGCACGGATTCGTCGAGATCGACGTTGGTACCCGCCAGCAGTCGCACATCCACGGCGATCGGTTTGCGGGAACCTACACGCACCACTTCGCGCTCCTGCAGCACGCGCAGCAGCTTCACCTGCATGTTCAACGGCAAGTCGCCGATTTCATCGAGGAACAAGGTGCCGCCGTTGGCGGCTTCAAACCAGCCTTCGCGCTTGCCGGTGGCGCCGGTGAACGAGCCGGCTTCATGGCCGAACAATTCGCTCTCCGACAGATGATCGTTGATAGCGCCGCAATTGACGGCAACAAAGGGTCCCTTGCGACCACTCAACAAATGCAGATGGCGCGCGACCAGTTCCTTGCCGGTGCCGGTTTCGCCATTGATCAGCACGGGCGCCTCACTGGGGCCGATGCGTTCAATGTAATCCAATATCGATTTCGACACCGGATCGTGGAATACCAGCGCCTTCGCTCGCACGGACAACGGTTGCGCGTTGCTGCCGTCGAGCTCGAGTACTGCTGGACGCTGCAGGAAATCTGACATGGCCAACCTCGCAATAAGACGGGAAGGCGACAACTTTCTCCAGGAAAACGAAGCCGCCCACCCTGACAACTTCAATGCGCGGCATTGTAGTAAGCGCCCCTGCTTTGGCTTACCAACTTATCCTGCTAACGATATGAGCGGTTTTACGTGTGCGTAACGAACGCGGTGTTACACGTATCGGTAAGACGTGCGCACAGCCGGCGATTGCAGCTGGTCCAGCACCGTGCCGGCCTGCTGGTCGAGGTTGAGCGTGCCAGGGTAGAGCTGCTTCAAGGCAGTCCAGAAGCCGCTGCTCTGGCCGGCATCCGCCAACCGCGGCCCGTTGCGCAGGCCCTGTTGCCGCAGCTGGTGTAACAACTCAACCCAGGCGGCATCAAGATGCGCGGTATGGGTATGCGCCACCGCCACCAGTTCGTGCGCACCGGACGGTTGCAAGCCAACGATGAACAGCAATTCGCCATCACCCCCTTCGTCCCGCACGCTGCCCGCCCACCAGCACAGATAACTCAACGTCGTCAGTGAACGCTGCCACCAGGCTTCACACTCCTTTTGCCACAACACGAGTATCCGCTGTTTCAGGTCTGCTGATACCTCATTGACCTGACTGCCCAGCAACGCATACAGCAGCGCGTGATTGTCGCGATCCAGCAAACTGCGCAGATAGATCGCCGGCAACTCGCTGTTGAGTTGCGAGCGACTCAGGTAAGGCGGCAGCAATGCACTGGTAAAGCGAATGCCGGCCTCACTGCGGTCACGCGAGCGCGGCACCCTGACTGGCACCGCTCCAACGGTCGTCAACAACACCCGCTCGGGCAGATAGCCATTGCGTACCAACGCCTGGCCGCCAGTCGTCAACGTCGCCGCGACATGGGCCTGCATGAACTCGGTGAACTCTTCCTCCAGCGCCTGTTCCACCAGCGAGGTCGCTACCTTGCGGATCAGTTGATGCAACACCAGCAATTCGCTGGAGGCCGGTGCTGTTGGCTTGCTTGTCCTGTTCATGCTTTTTCAACTCCTGTCGTCAAACTGCAGCATTCGGTCAAAAGAGGATCACGTTATTTGGCGCGGCTGTGCACACCGGGCGTGAGTACCGGGAAGCGATAGACCGCGCCACGGCCGACGGCGTACAGCCATTTTTTGTCGACACCCGCGAAGGCGAGGTTCTGCGGTTTGACCGGCAACGGAATTGCACCCAGTGCGTCGCCCTGCGGCGTGAACACTTCGATGCCGGCATTGGAGGCCACGTACAAGCGACCGGCGTCGTCCACCGCCAGGCCATCGGCGCCGCTGCTGTTGTCCTTCCAGCCGGCCAGCGCCGCAAACTCACGCTTGTTCTTCACCTTGCCAGGCGAGCGAATGTCGTAGGCAAGCACGTGTTGACCCAGCGTGTTGGCGACGTACAAGGTCTCTTCATCCGGACTCAGCTGAATGCCGTTCGGCCGTTCGATCTCGCTGTCGAGTTGACGCAGGTCGCCCTTCGCACTCAGGTAGTAGATGCCAACCGTCGACGCCAACTCCTGGTTCGCGCCGTCAGCGGCCGGATTGTTGCCACTGTCGGTGAAGTACACGCCGCCGCTCTTGTCGATGACGAGATCATTCGGTCTGACAAAGGCGGCCGCCTTGTAGTTGTCGGCCAGCGTTTTTGCGTGTTCCGCCGGCGCAATGATGCCGACGCGCGGCGCCTTCACCTGCACGGCCACCAAGGCGCCATCCTTTCTCAGCGCCAGTCCGTTGGCACCATTGGTCTGTTCGAGATACACCGCGCGACTCTTGTCGGGCTTGATCTGGATGACACGCTCGGCGCGAGTCTCCGTGAACAGCAAGCTGCCATCAGGCAAACCGAGCGGACCTTCAGTGCCGTCAAACCCGGATCCAACGGGTTCGATCAACAGGCCGCCGGCCACCACGCCCGGGATCGCCGGTGTGGCTGCGTTCGGCAGTACGCGGTCCTGTGCCTGGGCAGCTGCGATCGGCAGCAACCCAGTCAGGGAGAACGTCAGTGAGAACGCCAGTGACAAGGCGGTGAGGTATTTTGGCGATGTCATGTCGGCGTCCCTCAGAAGCTGCCCGTGATCTGGAAACCAACCCAGCGCGGTTCGGGCGGGTTGTAGCTGTTCCAACTGCTGCCGAGTGGCGTGTCGTCATCGAAAGCATTCTTGGTAATCAGGCTGACACCGAAATTGCCGCCGGCAATGTTGCCGTTGTAGCCGAAGCCGATATCCCAGGTTGTGCGCGCCGGAATCCAGCCGTACGTCGACAGTGAGCTGTCGGTATTGAACTTGTCGGAATACGACACGTTGGCATTCCAGAAGATTTCGCCGCCGTTATTGCCAAAGGGCTGGTTCCACTCGATGCCGATGTTGCCGGAGTACTTCGCTATGCCCGGCAGCGTCTCACCGGAGAAGTCGAGGTAGGCGGACTGGCCAGGATAGTTCAGTTCATTCGGCGCCGCTGCGTTCGGGAACTCATCGTAGTACGCATCGGTGT
>JAZKEH010000313.1:4453-8208 GCA_040387155.1 Pseudomonadota bacterium
GGCGGGTATTCGGAATGCCCGAATAAACACCGTCGAGCTCCACACCAGAGGCTTTTACTTTCGGCACGTTACCTGTCAACGACAGATAGGTCGTGGCTGGCTCGATGCCAGACGCTATGTTCAACGCCGTCTGGTATTGATCCACCAACCGCACGCTCTGCTGGTAATCCTTGATGTCTGTCCAGTAGTAGTCAGCGTTCAACACCAGCGTGCCGTCGAACAGCACGGACTTGGCGCCCACTTCAAACGCACTGTTCTTTTCACCGCGTACGTTGTACGAATCACCGGCGCGTGTTTGCGAAATGCCAGCCTTCTCGCCGTACTGCCACGCCGCATAGAGGTTGATGTCGTCGGTGAGTTCGAACACCGGGCTTATCACGTAGGCGGGCTGGGTTTCCTTGAAGGGCTCGGCGTCGATGGCCTGATGCACAACGCCAATGCGGCTCAGACGAATCGCTTTTGCATCCGCGACCTGGCGCTTCTGCGCGGCAGTCAATGCGTTGTAAGCCGAGCCGGCAGCGCCGCTGATGGCAGTACCGAAGTATTTGTTGGCGGTGAAATCGGCCAGTTGCAGCTGCGCCAGCGAGTTGGTGGCTGCGAGCGCCCCACTGGTGGCGTTGGAATCAAAGCCGCCAAGCGGTACATCGCGCACGATGACAGGATTCAGTTCGCCGCCATCACCGTTGTCGCTCAGGCGACCTTCCACATTGGTCAACCGGTCTTCCCGCGTGAAGCGCAAGCCTGTCGTCAAGGTCAGGCGATCTGTCAAAAACCAGTTGGCCTGGGCGAACGCCGCATAACTCTTGTTCATGATGTCCTGGATGCCGGCGTTACCCGAGGTGGAACGCTTGAGACCGGCCGCCGAGTTGCGCAACAGGTAGCGGCCACCGCTGACACTGCCATCCGGATTCACCGCCACATCAAGGCGACCGTATTGGGCGTTGCTGGCAAACCAGGCACCGGCATCGGCACCATCCGTCGCGCGGAAGTCCGCCACGTTATGCACGCGCAGGTAGTAAAGACCGGCCTGGTAATCACCGATATCGCCAATCTCGGAGTTGATGCGGAATTCCTGGCTGGCCTGGCGATAGTCGTTCCAGTAGCCGCCGGAGTTGCGCGCGACATCGAACGGCGTGCCTTCGTCGTTGTAGGCGTTGAAGTGGTAGTCCTGATAGCCGGTTATGGAGGTGAGGCTGAAAGGCCCAACGTTGTCCCAGTTAAGTTCGAGGACGCCCCCATTGCTGCCGCTGACGAGCGGGCGTGCACTGTCGTTCTCTACCCAGGTGCCGTGATTGTTGGGATCACCGCTGCCGCCGTAGAGATAGTTGTTGTTAACCGAATAGCCTGCGTTCTGCTTGAACCAGGGCCGCGCCAGCCGCTGCTCGTTGTCGAGTGAGTTATTCGGCGCGCCATTGGCATAGGTTGCCTGCCGCGGCAGGTTGACGGTTCTGCCATTGGTGGTTTCGCCGGAACGCGGTGTCTTGACGAGTTGCACACGGGCCGAGAAATCGTCGGTCGGTGTCAGCAGGAACTGCACGCGGCCCGACACGCGATCCTTGTTCTGGTACGTGATGTCCGGGTTGTAGCGGTTGATCTGGCTGCCTTCGCCCTTCTGTACCGTGAACGACCCGCGCCACGCCAGCAGGTCGTCGATGATGCCGCCGCCAAGGGCTGCGCGCGCTGTCAGGTTGTCGCGTTCACCGACTGCCAACTGGAAGTCAGCGCTGGGCGTAAAGCTCGGGCGACGTGTGGTGACGTTAACGACACCGACGCTGGCATTCTTGCCCAGCAGCGTGCCCTGCGGACCGCGGACGACTTCCACCGTATCCACATCATAGAAATCGAAACTGTTGGTCAGCGCGTTGTACGCGTAACTGATGCCATCGACGATGACACCCACGCTGGGGTCCTGCGCTTCAGTCTGCCCAACACGGCCAATGCCGCGAATCGACAGACTGCTGCTGCGCTGGTTGCCCTGGTTCCACTGGATGTTGGCTGTACGCAGCACCACGGCGTTGATGTCGTTGGCCAGTAGCTGGTTCAACTCTTCGCCGCGCACAACTGAAATCGAGATCGGCACATCCTGCTGGCTCTCCAGGCGGTTGCGCGAACGCACAACCATGACTTCTTCGACACCTTGTGCGTTGACCGTGCTGGTGACCTGCGCGCCCTGCTGTGCGAGTGCGCCTTGCGCTGCAAGCACTGCCAGCGCCAGCACTGAATGGCGGAAGCCAAAGCGGGTGCTGCTATTTACGTTATTGGAACTCATTGCTTTCTCCAGAAAATAATCGATGTTCCGCCGCCGCGCGTTGCGCTATGGCGTGATGGATCCTTGGTGCTGTGGGTCATGTCCCGAGATGGGCACCCTTGTCCGCCGAAGCGCAACGCGCGAAGGAGGATGGAAGGCCCCAAAGCAGCATCCGTGCCAGCTTGTGCCAACATGACGAAAGCAGGGTTTTACCCGCATAAAACCGCGCTATTCGCTTGTCGTGTGTTTTTCCTGCGGACAAAAGTGTTGTGTATACACGTCGGCGTTGTTTGCGACGCAACAGGAACCTCACAGCGCTGTTGCCAAACCATCAGTGTGGCGACTGCATTTGTTGTGTATGCGCGAGTGTTATTGCGTGCTTTTGTTTCAATTCTCAAAAACACCGCTAAATGCAGCGTATTTGCGCATTGGCACAGCGCTTGCTCTACCAAACCGTGACAGAGATCCGCCTATGTCCCCTTTTTCCTTCTGCGGTTTGGAGAACCTGATGAAACACAAAACACTTTACCGCGCTGTCGTTATCGCCCTGGCGATCGGCAGTGTCGGCGCCGCCCTGAGGGCGGAAGACACAGTACCCGCCAACAGCACCGCTGCTGCGCAACCCATTGCAGCGAGCAATGAACGTTCCGATCACTGGGCGTATCAGCCCGTTGCGCATCCGCAGGCACCTGCCGTGCAGAACGCGGCCTGGGTGCGCACACCGGTCGATGCCTTTGTATTGGCAAAGATCGAGGAAAAAGGCCTGCAACCCTCACCGGAAGCGGAGCGTGCCGTGTTGGCGCGCCGCATTGGCCTCGACGTGCTGGGCGTAGTGCCAGCGCCCGAGCTGGTGGAGAGTTTCGTCAACGATGAATCGCCGGAAGCCTATGAGAAATTTGTCGACACACTGTTGTCACTGCCGCAGTACGGCGAACGCCAGGCCCGCAAATGGCTTGACCTCGCGCGCTATGCCGACAGCAGCGGCTTCCAGAACGACAACAACCGCCTGAACATGTGGCGTTATCGTGACTACGTCATCTCGGCGTTCAACGACAACAAGCCGTATGACACCTTTATCAAGGAACAGCTGGCCGGCGATGAACTCTATCCCGGCAATGAAGAAGCCCTGATCGCTACCGGCTTCATGGCGCAGTTCACTGACAACAGCAACTCGCGCGACATGGTGCAGCGTCGCTACCAGATCATCACTGACATCACTGACACGGTCGGTGAAGTGGTGCTGGGCCAGACCTTCGAGTGCGCCAGATGCCACGACCACAAGTTCGACAAGATCTCGCAGGCCGAGTACTTCTCGTTCCAGTCGTTCTTCGCCAACATCAACTCGGTCGACAACATCCCGGTAACCCACAAGGGCGCAACCGATTTGGCGTTCGAGAAAGCCCAGGGTGAATTCGAAGCCGCTACCGCTGAAATCAATGCCAAGATCGATGCCATCGTCGATACCGATCGCGAAGCCGCGCTGGTCTATCACAAGGAGCGCTACCTG
>JAZKEH010000313.1:8218-8453 GCA_040387155.1 Pseudomonadota bacterium
CGCGCAGCCAGGATCCGCAGTTCCACAGTGACGAGCATGCGCAGAAGTTTGCCGAGATCGAAGCGCTGAAGGACCAACTGAAGCCGTTCAACAAACTGAAGCCGGCGCTGGAACTGGGTTCTGACTCGATTTCAGCGATCACTGAACTGGGCCATGCTGATTCACCACCGACCTTCCGCCTGTTTGGTGGCGACCATGAGCGCCCACTGGAAGAAGTATCGCCAGTGTTCCCGGC
>JAZKEH010000314.1:0-3040 GCA_040387155.1 Pseudomonadota bacterium
ATGACGACCAGACGCTGTATGTGGCCAATGGTCGCGCGAAAACTGTTGTTGCGATGAATGTGGCTGATGGCAGCATCAAGTCTACTGTTGAAGCCGGTCGTCGCCCGTGGGGTCTCACCATCAGTCCGGATGGCAGCAGGCTTTACACGGCCAACGGTCCGTCCAACGACGTATCGGTGATTGATGTATCGACGTTCAAGGTGATTGCGACGGTGCCCGTGGGTTCGACGCCCTGGGGCGTCTGGATTGGCACGAAGAAATAATGTTGATCAGCCGCTATCGGCTGTGAGGGAAGAGCAGGGGTCTTGAACGACCCCTGTCATATCGCAAGAACGGGTAGTTATTTAGCGGCCAGTTTGGCAGCAATGCCCGCCACATGTTTACCCTGGAAGCGCGCAATCGTCAGTTCCTTCGCCGAAGGCTGACGACTGCCATCGCCTGCAATCGTCGTCGCACCGTACGGGCTGCCACCGCAGATCTCACCACCTTCCTGCATTTCCGGAATCGCATACGGCACGCCAACGACGACCATGCCGTGATGGAACAGCGTCGTGTGGAACGACGTGATAGTAGTTTCCTGACCACCATGCTGCGATGCGGTTGACGCGAACACACTGCCGACCTTGCCCACCAGTTTGCCGGTGAACCACAGGCCGCCGGTCTGGTCGAGGAAGTTGCGCATCTGCGCGCACATGTTGCCGAAGCGGGTAGGGGTGCCGAAAATAATGGCGTCGTACTCCACCAGTTCAGCCACTGTCGCAATCGGCGCGGTTTGATCCAGCTTGGCACCTGCCTTGCGCAGCGCGTCTTCCGACATTATGTCTGGCACGCGTTTGATGTCGACCTGCACGCCGGCCACACTGCCAGCGCCTTCAGCAATGGCTTTGGCCATCGTTTCGATGTGACCGTACATGCTGTAGTAGAGCACCAGAACTTTAGTCATACGTTTATCTCCATGTTGAAAAACTGTGGTGTGGATAAATGTTGTTGAAAAGCTATTGAAAGTTTATTGGGCAGGCGGTGTGACGGGTCTGCTTTGGGCCGAGCCGGGTTTGGCGCCGAGTTCCAATAGTACACCGGCCAGCTTTTCGTTGGGCTCAACGGTACTGGCAAAACGTCCGGTTGCTGCCTTGCCCATGGCCATATCAAGCGCGGTATTGCCCTGACGATCTTCCTGGTTGATGTCAGCGCCGGCGCCAGCCAGGTAGCGGATGAACTCGCCCCAGTTCTGCTGCGCTGCGCCATGAATCGCCGCGCGACCCTGATCTTCCTTCGCATTCAGTTCAGCGCCAGCGGCCACCAGCAACTGCGCAACAGCAATGCCATTCTTCTCGTCACGGAAGCGTCCACGGATATCGACATTGTTGGTGCCGAGACCGGCAACCGCCATGATCGGCGTGTAGCCAGCCCAGTTCTTCAGGTTCACCAGTGCACCATGTTTCAGCAACAGGTCAGTCATCGCGATGTCGGCAGCCTTGGTGGCGCGAATCAGCGGCGTCGTGCCCGTGCTCAACATGCTGTCACCGCCGCGGTCGTTGCCGAGCGAGCGATAGGGCGGGAACACTTTCAGCTGCATGTTCGGATTGGCGCCTTTCTCCAACAGCATCGTCGCCAGCTGTACTGGCGTCACTGTGTCCTGCGACGGTCGATCCGGCCGTCCGCCACGCGGCACTGTGTTGTAGTCAACGGTAGAGTAGAGCGGTGCGCGTCCCCACGTATCCCAGCGATTCACATCCGCACCCGCTTCAATCAAATACGCCGCCACATCCCACCGCGCATTCAGCGTCGCCATCAACAACGGCGTAATCCCATTCGGGTCTACCTGGTTGATCGCCGCACCATGCTCCACGAGCGCGCGGGTGCATTCAACACACCCCTCACGCGCCGCCAGCAACAGCGCCGTCAACGCGCCAAACGGCCTACCTTGCGGTCGCGGTTCCGCAGTGACCTGGCGTTCCCATTCTTCCAGCGCCGACACCGCATTCGGCTCAGCTCCGTGCTCCAGCAACAACTCCACCATCGCCGGCTGACTCTGCGCCGCCGCAAACATCAACGCCGTCTGTCCCCGCCACGTCTCAAACGCATTCACGTTGGCACCACGCTCAATCAGCAACTCCGCCGCCTCCACGTGCGGCGTCCGCACCACACTCATCAAGGCCGTCTGCCCCTCCAACGTCGGCGACTCAACATCCGCCCCCGCGTCGAGCAGCAACTCCAACAACTCCACCGATCCCAACACGCCCGCCTCGGACATCGGCGACGAACCATAGTCGTTCCGCGCATTCACATCCGCTCCGGCCCTGATCAACGCCCTTACCAACGGCCCGTTGTTGTTATACACCGCCCAATGCAACGCCGTTGTCCCATCACTTGAGCGTGCGTTGACATCTTCCTTCGCAGAAATGGCTGCAGTGACGGCTTCGGTGTTGTTAGTCCGAGCATCGGTGAGAAATTCGGCAAAGGAGGTTTGAGCAACCAGCCCGAAGAAGAGCGACGTCAAGCCGATCCTGAAGGCAGGGGGCAGCGATAGGTTTCTGCGACCGTGTGAGGCATGGATGCCGAAGAGAGCATACAGGGACGTACTCGCTGCGTGTCGCAGGGGCCTATCGCTGCCACCGGCCGTGCAATGAATCAAAGAAGACAAATCAAGCATCACCAGCACTCACACTTCACTAAATCGAGCATTGCTATCCCCAACAGCATCCACATCAATGCCAACCTTCTCCATCAACGTCAAATGCAGATTCGCCAACGGCGTCTTCTCCGCATACCGCAAATGCTGATTCCCCTTCAACCTCCCACAAGCCCCACCAATAAGCGTTGTAGGAAGCGGATAGTGATTATGCAAATTGCTGTCACTCATATTGCTGCCAAACAACAGCAGACTGTTCTGCAACATCGTGTTCTCACCATCCGGCGTTTCCGACAGCTTTTTCACAAACTCCGCAAACACCTGCGTATTGAAAGTCTGTACCCGCGCCAACCGATCCAGCTTCTGCTGGTTGTTCTGATGATGCGACAGCGGATGAAACGCATCCGA
>JAZKEH010000315.1:0-1524 GCA_040387155.1 Pseudomonadota bacterium
TCTCTACTACCCGGTCGTCAAGAAGAAGGACTTTTATGGCGTCAAGACCGAGTCCTTTCTCAACAAGTTCTTCGATGGCGAGCTGTCGCCGCTGGTGTCGTTCTTTTCCAATCACAAGAAGCTGAGCGCGAAGGAAATCGCCGAGTTACGAAAATTGCTCGATGAGCAGGAGGCTGGCCGTGATAACTGAGCTGAGTGGCGTGTTGCAATCGTTGTTGATGTCTTTGTTGACACTGTCACTGGTGCTGTCGGCGCCGGTTGTACTGGTGTTGCTGTTGCGCAAACCGGTACGCGTACTGTTGGGATCCATTGCGTGCTATCGCCTGTGGTTGCTGGCCCTGCTGTGGCTGCCGGCTTACCTGCTGGGCGAGCAGTTGCTGCGCGGGTGGCAGATTTTGCGCGCCCGCGTTGGCTGCCTCCAGGCGTACGACGTTGGCGATTTCCAGTTGCTGCTGAATGACCTGGTCTGGCAACCGTTGAACACCATTGGTAGCAGGGCCGCAGGCAGTACTTCTGTTTCCCTTGATGTCTGGGATGTCGCAACCCTGCTGTGGGTGACCGGCGCTGTCGCCGTCATTGCGTGGCAACTGAACAAGTACCGACTTTTTTCGCAACGCTTGCAGCAGCAGGCTCGGTGCGTGCAGCCTGCCGATAAACCGGCAGCCGAAGTAAATGCAGTGTTTGGCAACACATTGCCTGCGTTGGTACTGCCAGGCATGAGCAGTGCCGCCTTGTTTGGCATTCGCAAACCGGTGTTGTTGTTACCGGAGTCGTTCGGCGACAACTACGACGCGGATCAACAGCACATCATCCTCTCGCATGAAGCGGTACACCTGCGACGGCACGACAACGCGTGGAATCTTGCGGCCGGTTTGCTGGTGGTACTGTGCTGGCCCAATCCACTGTTCTGGCTGGCCTGGCGCTGCTACCGCTTCGACCAGGAACTGTCGTGCGATGCCCATGCACTCGCATCCTGTAATCAGACCCAACAAAGACGCTACGCCCGCACGTTGCTGGATGCTGCCAGCACCACGGTCGGGATTGGCCCACAACCTGCGCTGTCGGCGTGGGATAACCTCGATGACCTCAAGGAGAGAACGCTCATGATTGCCCAACATTTGAAGAACAAAGTCAGTCCGCTGGTGATGCAAAGCTGTTTGTCAGTGATTGCTGTAGGTGGTGCAGTGGTAATGGTGCTGCTGGCGGGTTCGTTCAGCCCGGTGACGGTGGCGGCAGAGCCGGTGCAGGCCAATACCGCTGTCAGCGATACCCGGCGAGTATCCGCGGAAGCTGGTGAGCTGTTTCGCCAGTATGCAGAGTTGGTTAACGCCAAAAAACAGGAAGAAGCATTTCAGTTGCTGCCAAAACTGCAGGAAGCAATCGATAGCGGTAAGTTAAGTGACTTCGAAACTTCTCGCGCACTGCAAATGATGTTTTCGAGCTATGTATGGAAAAAACAGTATGACGAAGCCAGGATGGCTATGGAAAAAGCCATCCAATCCGGTGGCTATAACGAGAGTGAAG
>JAZKEH010000316.1:0-1307 GCA_040387155.1 Pseudomonadota bacterium
GAGCGATCGATGGAGATAGCCAGGACATGAATCTACTGCAGTTCATCTGGTGGACAAGCGTGGTGCTGGCACTGTCTTCGCTGATGGTTATGGTAATCCTGGTGGTGCGACGCATGCTGGATGAACGGCGCGTGCAGCAGGAACTGCACGTCCGTGGCGTCATCCAGAAAATCCTGTTCAGCTACATGAATTCCGACTGGATGAGCGGACAGAAAGACTTGAGCAACCTGATGCACATGAACCGCTCCGCGCAAAAGGTATTACGGACCCTGACGATCGACTTGTGCCATCTCATTCAGGGGCAGGAACGCCAGCAGCTCACGTCCCTGCTGACCCGTTCCGGCTTTCGAGACGAATGCCTGCAGGACCTGCGCAGCAAGAAGCCAGAAGATCGTCGTTCTGCCGCTAGCGCCTTGCAGCTGTTCAACGATGCAACCACCACCCAGGCGCTGTTGGACGCGCTGAGTGAAGAGGACGGGCAGGTCAGACTGGCCGCCGCCAATTCCCTGAAAATCATCAATGCGCTGCCCGAACCACGCGTGCTGATTCGTAGGCTGGAGGAGAAGGCACTGCTGAACTCCCGCGACGCCAGGACACTGTTCCGGGACATGGCACGCCGCACACCGCTTACCTTGCGTCAGCTCGCCGCCGACCCCGGCAACAGCGTTCAGTTACGCACTGTGCTGGCCGATGCCTTGTCGGAAGCCAGCGATTTCAGAGTGCTGGAAGATCTTTATCGCTTCGCCAATGACGAAGACCTCAACGTCCGCACCACCGCGCTGCGCTCCCTCGGGACGCTACAGCATCCGGACGCAGGGCTGGTGGTAAAACACGCACTGTGCGACGAGCACTGGCAAGTGCGTGCAGTGGCCGCCGGGGCCGCGGGCCAGATCGGTCTGGAACAACTTATCCCCGAGCTCACGACGCTGATCGACGACAGCAGCTGGTGGGTGCGCTTTCGCAGTGCCGAAGCACTCTCTCAACTTGGCACCCTTGGTCAGCAGGCGCTGCGCGACCGCGCCTCTGTCATCAGCAGCATCAATGACAACGCTGGTGGCCGCATGGCCGCTCTGCTGCTGGACGAACACGGCCTGCACGAACTGATTCCCTTCAGCGACGCCGATACCTCGGAAGCGACGCCACCTGAGGAGCTCAGCCATGCTTGAACAACTCGCTGTCAGGTTCGTGCAATGGCTCGATACCAGTGCCGAGTGGATCGTGGGGCTGGTCATCGTCGTGGGTGTCACACAGAACGTGATCGCACTGATCCAGCTACTGATCGCCACCCATGCGCTGCGACGCAGGAG
>JAZKEH010000316.1:1317-2462 GCA_040387155.1 Pseudomonadota bacterium
ATAGCGAAACCCTCTGGCAACAGCGTGCGCCCAGTGCACCGCCAATCTCGATGATCGCTCCAGCCTACAACGAATCTGCCAGCATCGTGGAAAGCACCCGCTCCATGCTCAGCATCCGCTACCCTCACTGCGAAGTGCTGATCGTGAACGACGGTTCCAAAGACGATACCCTGCAGAAGCTGATCGACAACTTCGCCTTGCGTCCAAGCGCCAGAGACTTCGAAACTATCACCCCTCACAAACCCATCCGTCAGATTTACCAGTCACGCAAATACCCGAACCTGATTGTCATCGACAAAGAGAACGGTGGTAAAGCCGATGCATTGAACGCTGGCATCAACATCTGTCGTTCGCCGCTGTTCTGCTCAGTGGATGCGGACTCCATGCTGGAAGCCGATGCATTGCTGCATGCGGTGCAACCTTTCCTGAGCAAACCCGACACCGTGATTGCAGTGGGCGGCACTATCCGCGTCGCCAACGGGTGCCGCGTGCGAGGTGGCAAAGTGGTCAGCGTCGGCCTGCCCCGTGAGCTGCTGCCGATGCTGCAAACCGTCGAGTACACCCGCGCTTTTCTGATCGCCCGGGTCGCCATGAGTCAGCTGGGAGTGTTGACCATGATCTCTGGCGCCTTCGGCATCTTCAGCCGCCCGGCAGCCATCGCTGTAGGCGGCTACGACACCAATACGGTGGGCGAGGACTACGAACTGGTGATGCGCATGCATCGGCATTATCAGGAGCGGCGTATTCCCTACGAGATCGTCACGGTTGCCGAACCGGTGTGCTGGACCGAGGCGCCCAACACCCTGCGCGTGCTCTCTCGTCAGCGTAAGCGCTGGCAGCGGGGTTCTCTGGAAACCTTCTTCCGGCACATCCGCATGCTCGGTAATCCGCGCTATGGCCGCATCGGCATGATTGGTATGCCCTTCTCGCTGCTGGTGGATGTCCTCGGCCCTCTCGTGGAAATACTCGGCTATATGCTGGTGCCGATACTTTGGATATCGGGCCTGCTCAATCCGGACTACGCTCTGGCATTCCTCGCCTTGACGTTCGTGTTCGGCGTATTTATCAGCGCAGGGTCGCTGGCGCTGGAAGAAATTTCGCTGCATCGTATTCCGAAAGCCAAAGATCTGCTGCGCCTCATCTTC
>JAZKEH010000316.1:2472-3314 GCA_040387155.1 Pseudomonadota bacterium
GTGGGAGTTCCTGCGCAAAAAGAAAAGCTGGGGTGAGATGACCCGCACCGGCTTCCAATCCTCGCGCTGATTTTTGACCGAAAGGCCCAGACAAATGCACAACCCTTCCTCTACGCCAGCGACCAAGAGCCTCGTCCTGCTGGGCGGTGGTCACAGTCATCTGGCCGTGCTGATGCAACTGGCGAAGAAGTCAGTGCCCGGGCTTGAAGTGACGCTGGTCACCCGTGATGTCGAGGTTCCTTACTCCGGCGCTCTGCCTGCCTACATCACGGCTCGCTGTGGCGAGGAGCAATTGCATATCGATCTGCGACCACTTGCTCAGATGGCTGGCGTCAGGTTGATTCAGGCTACTGTTGAGCACATCGATCTGACGACGCAGCAACTCCTTCTTCCCCGCCGACCTGCGCTGGGCTTCGACATGCTGTCGATCAATACGGGTTCCCAACCAGCGTTGACCGCGCTGCCGGGAGCGAAGGAATTCGCCATTGCCATCAAACCCATTCCAGAATTTCTGCAACAGTGGGAACACGTTCAGAAGCGGGCATTGGCAGCACTGACGCAAGGGCAACCCTACACCATCGCGATTGTGGGTGGAACTGGCATGCGCGATACAGGCACGTCTGCTCAGTGATGTCGGCAGCATTGACAAGGTATCGGCAAACACAGCACGCACTCTCCTGCACATCCTGCTGCTCACCAGTGGTCCGGGGCTGCTGACGACTCACAATGCGACGACACAAAAACGGATCATGCAGACCCTGCTTTCCAAAGGCATCGAGGTGCGGCTGCGCTGTGTCGTCACGGCTATCGAGCGCGACACTGTGCTGTGGAAATCTTCGGAC
>JAZKEH010000317.1:0-5354 GCA_040387155.1 Pseudomonadota bacterium
TGCTGGTTTACTGGATGGTCATGTTTTTCTATTTTCTGACAACGCTGTACCAACAGCGCAAGAACAGAAGCATCCTGTTCTGGAATTCGATGCCGGTGTCGGATGCACAAACTGTCCTGTCAAAATTATTGGCAGGCCTGGTTGGCTGCCAGGCAGTGTTCCTGCTCAGCATACTGGCGTTGCAATTGTTCTTTCTTGCTGCCTTTCTCCTCTATGGCGCAGTGCATGGCATAGATGACCTATGGCAAACCTTCGTGGTGCCTTCGGCGGTATTTGCCCGCTTTTTTACCTTGCTGTTGGGTGTGTGCCTGATGGCCTTCTGGACGCTGCCCATCTACGGCTGGTTGCTGCTGGTGTCGGCCAGAGCGCGCGCAGCGCCGTTCGGCTGGGCTGTTGGCCCCATTGCTGCCGTCTGTGCGGCTGAGTACCTCCTCAGCGAAACCACGCCCATCGGCAGCACTGTGGCCGGTCACCTGGCGCCTTTTCAGCTGCTTGCCTCCACTTATGTATTCGTGAGTCCAGCCCGGTCACGCGGCCCGGCGCTATCGGAGTGGTTCGCGGAGTTGCCGTGGCTGGAACTTACCCTTAGCGGCTTGCTCGGGTTGGCACTGGTTTACGCCGCCATTCGTTTCAATCGATCGGAAGAGAATTGAATGAGCACCAGACTTTTTTCGGACATCGCCGTGATGCGCACGCTGGTCAAACGCGAGTTCCTTGAACAACGTTTGTTGTTCGTCCTCTTGCCGCTGGCTGTCATGCTGTTCATAGCCGGAGCCTTCACTGTAATCACCATGAGCATACTGGATCCCGGACCACGTCCGATTACGGTACTGGAATTCGCCAGCTTTCCAGCGCCTGCGCGGGGGCAACTGATCCACAATATGTACTCCGCCATCAACAACGTGCTGATCGTTTCTTACTGGTGTGCAATGCTGCTCTACTTTCTGATGACGCTCTATCAACAGCGCAAGGACAAGAGCATCCTGTTCTGGAATTCCATGCCGGTGTCGGACGCCCAGACGATCGTTTCCAAGTTGTTGGCAGGCATGATTGGCGCCCAGGCCGTTGTTCTTGCCAGCATGCTGGTGTTGCACCTGTTCCTGCTGCTTGCCTTGCTGGGTTATGGCGCTTTCCATGACATCGACGGCTGGCAAACATTTGTAACGCCTTATGCGTGGTTAACCAGTCTGCTGGCATTGGTGCCGAGCATGTTGGTGTCCTCGCTATGGACGCTGCCGATCTACGGCTGGTTACTGCTGGTATCCGCCAGGGCACGCTCCATTCCTTTTGCGTGGGCCATCGCGCCTTTTGCAGTCGTGCTCGGCTTTGAGTATCTGCTGGCTGAAGATCGTCCAATGAGTGAAGCAGTGTTCAGCCATCTGTTTCCTTTTGAATTCGTGGATATCTCCCATATTGCGAGGTCACCCGCTGGGCTGCGGCCCTTACCGCTGATGATGCTGCAGCAAGCCCCCTGGCTGGAGCTGGCGTTGAGTGGTGTGCTTGGCGTTGCGCTGCTGTACGCCGCCATTCGCTGCAACCGTTCCGAAGAGAGTTGAGCGCGAGGGTTGTCATTCTGCTGAGAGTTCTGGAGGATTGGGCACAAGGAACTTAAACCAACAGCAGGGGACAAAACCATGAACGCAGCGACTATCGGAAAGCAGCTCGGGAAAAAGTCAGGAAGGCTCATCACTCTTTTCGCATTGCTTGCAGTATGTGCATTGCCGGCGCAGGCAGCCGACAGTGCTGACCTGGTGCAGATGCTGGCCGATCGCGCCGAAATCCAGGAAGTGGCGTACCGCTACATCAATGCGCTCGATACCCGCGATGCTGACATGTACCTCAGCGTATTTACCGAAGATGCGGTATACGACGTTGAAGGCACGCTCTACAGCGGCCATGAAGCCTTGAAGGGCATCATCACCGGTTTGCAGAAGAGTCGCGATACCGCAATCGCCGACGGCAAGCCCGTAGTCGATCTCTACCACACCAATATCAATCCCGTGATCGACATGATCAGTGCGACCGAAGCGCACTATGGTGCGTACTGGCAGACGCTGCGCAAGGCCGACGACAACAGCATGCGTATTGGCGGTATGGGCCGCATTGAAGATGTGCTGGTGAAGACCGACGGTGTGTGGCGCATCAAGAAGCGCGTGTTGACGAATTTTGTGCCGCGTCGCTAAAGCCGCGCTGGCAACAAGCGGAACTATTTGGTCAGGTCGACGTACAGGCTTTCTACCTCGCGCCACCAGTCCTGACCATCAATGCAGTGGGGCGTCGCCGGGTCATTACGGCGGGAAGGAGTGAAACCACTGAAGCCGGCCTGCTGCGCCACCAGTTGCAGCGTGACCTGATCCCAGCCGAATTTGTGATCCCCGTCCATGTGGTAAGCCTTGTCGCAGATCGCTGCGGGCGTAGGCAAAGGCAGATCAGTACCGCCGAGGTGGATGAGTTTGCCAAAGAATTCGCTGTCGTCCTCCGCATAGGCGCGCATGTAGCGGCCAGCATCAGGCACGATGAGGCGTAGTGTGCCGCTTGGCTGCAAAACCCTTGCGCATTCGCGCATGAAGTTTTCCGCATCGCCATACTCGAGGTGTTCGAGAAAGTGTTCCATGTGGATGTGGGCAACGCTGCCATCTTCGAGCGGCAAGGGATCAAAGGCGTTGAAATAGAAAGCGCCGGGCAGGGGTTCCATATCAATGTTGATCCAGTGCGGCTGGATCAGATCGCCACAGCCGACATTCAACAGCAGCTCTCGTTTGCCGCGACAATGTCGGCCCAGTGCATCGCCTTGCCAAAGGCTGTATCGGCAATGCGTCAGGCAAGCACGCATTGTCTGTTTGAGATTACGCAATACCCGCTTCGTACTCTCTTTCATGGCGTCACCTGCCGTAGGGTCATTGCTGCCCGGCAAGATACGCGGCTAACTCGGGATAGGTCTCTTCCTGTTCGCCACCCGCCTTGGCCATGGCGGAATCCATCGGCGTCTTGCCGTAGAAATCCTTCACATCGACTTTGGCGCCGTGCTCGACGAGAAACTTCGCCACCTTCATCCAGCCCCATTTGCCGGGAGCGAAGATCGCCGTCTGCCCCTGCCGATTGCTGATGGACGCATGACGCGGCCATTCCGCGGTGTAGCTGGTGGTGTCGGTGATGACCTTGTTGACGTCGGCGCCGGCGGCCACTAACACCTCCAGTGTTTCGAGCGCGAGGTCTTCGATGTTGGATTGGGTGAACACGGTACCGTCACTGAGCATGCCGCGCGGGGTGGCAATGCCGCTGACCGCGATCAGCGGCGTGATCCCGAAGATGTTGGGCAGGTCCACGCTGGCACCGTAGGACAGCAATAGCTTCGCTGCTTCGGCATCGTGGCCGACGGCGGCGCGCAGCAGCGGAGTCGTGCCAGTGGTGAGCAGTTCATCGGAATAGCGGCCATTGCCGCCTCCAGCACCGGGACGGTGGAAATTCATCTGGGCATCAACGTAGGCGCCGGCTTCCAGCAACCTCTTTGCGAGCAGCAGTGCAATGTCCTGCCGGGCCTTGTCGAGTTGCTGGCCGCGCGCTTCGATCGAGCGCACGTCAATGGCCATGTACAACGGCGTGCGACCCCACCAATCGAAGCTGTCCGGATGAGCGCCGTTGTCGAGCAGATAGTTGGCGATCGCAAACTCGAAATTCTCGATGGCAACCAGCAGCGGCGTTACGCCTTCCGGGCTCGGCAGATTGGGATCGGCGCCGGCCTTCAACATGGCTTGTACGCAAACCAGACAACCGCTGCGGGCGGCAAACAACAACGGCGTGAGTCCGCCCGCGGGACGGTACTGGCCACGCGGTTCGGACGTCATCTGGCTGGACCAATCGAAGTGCGTCGCGCGCGCATTTACCTCGGCGCCTTTTTCAATCAGGAATTGCGCCATCTCGGGATGATTGCGCGCAGCAGCCCACATCAGTGCAGTCTGGCCCGTCCATTGCTCAGTGTCGTTGACGTTGGCGCCCTTGGCCACCAGGGCGCGCGCGATGTCGATCGAACCGTTCCATGCTGCCAGCATCAACGGCGTTTGACCGTCGGCATTGGCGATCTTGGGATCGGCGCCGGCCTTCAGTAGCTGCTCGACGAGATTGGCATTGGCAAGGCGTGCCGCTTCACTGAGCGGCGACGAACCGAAGGCGTTCTGTGTGTCGGGATCGGCCTCGCGCCGTAGCAGCTCCTTCACCAGGTTTTCGTCTACCTGGTAGACGGCCCAGTGCAGCGGTGTAGTGCCGTCACTCTGCGCCGTGTTGACGTTGGCGCCGGTGTTGAGAAGAGCCAACGCGCCTCGACTGTCACCGGCCTGGATCAAGTCAGCCAGTGGTGAGTCGGCAAGTACAGCACCGGAGAACAGACAGCCACACAGCGTAGCCAACAAGTACTTGCGGGCAGTGGCGAGTGTGGTTGCTGGCAGGCGCTTCATCATCGGCGTACTCACAGGATATCGGCCGCGAGGTTGTAGTGATGCGCCCACAGACCCTTGTAGGCGGCGTACAAAAATTTGTCCGGCTGCTGCCAGCTGCGCGACAGTCCGGCGAGCGCGTCTTCCTGCTGCATGCAGTCGGCGCTGCAGCCTTTGCGGATCAGGGTATTCAAACGCTTGTAGAGTTCGTGCGTCATGTCGCGTTCGGCAATCAGTTCGGCCTGCGTCATCACGCGACCATTCTGCGGCACGATCAGCGTGTCGGCATTCGTCAGCTGCACCAGCGTGTCGAGCGAATTGGCGCGGCCACCGAGCCAGCCACCGCCGTACCAGTCGAGTTCGGGATCACTGTCAGAAGAGGCGGCGCCGCCAGCGGCCAATACGTTGGCATCGCGGAAATAGACGTAGAGATCGCCATCCGTGTGCGCCTCGATCAGGGTGCCGTAATCGATGGCAGTGTTGCCTACCTGCAGCGTGCCCTTGTCGTGGACTTTCACGGTTGGTCTTGCCGCTTTGGGCAAGGCCTTGAGATAGCGCGCTTCGTGCGGCAGATAGTATTCAGTCGACAAACGCTGCCAGGTTTTCGCGTGCGCAATGATGCTGGCGCCAGTGTCGCCGATGGCCTCGTTACCGCCGCATTGCTCTGCATGCCAATGCGTATTGAAGAGCGTATGCACATGACCGCTGTTGATGCCGGCCAGCGCTGTCATCAGTTGCTTGCTGTACGCCGGCGCGCCACTGTCGACCAGTACTAATCCTGCATCGGTGGCACAGACGACGACATTGCTGCCGCCAGCATCGAGCACTGACAGCGAGCCGCGCAGAGGAGTAACTCCATTGTTATTCTGCGCAAACGCCGAGCCGAGGCCTTGCAGCGACAACGCAGCAAGGCTGTGCAGCGAT
>JAZKEH010000318.1:0-402 GCA_040387155.1 Pseudomonadota bacterium
GCCCTTGCTCTGCTGCGTCTGATCAATGAACGCGCCTACAAGCACCATCCCGGCGTCATGATGGTGGCGGAAGAGAGCACGGCGTGGCCGGGCGTGACGAAGTTCATCGAACACGGCGGTCTCGGTTTTGGCTACAAGTGGAACATGGGCTGGATGAATGACACGCTGCGCTATCTGGGTCGCGATCCGGTTCATCGCAAGTACCACCACAATGAGATGACGTTCAGCCTGCTGTATTCCTTCAGCGAGAATTTCGTGCTGCCGCTCAGCCACGACGAAGTGGTGCACGGCAAACGCTCGATCATCGAACGCATTCCCGGCGACGACTGGCAGAAGTTTGCAACACTGCGCAGCTATCTCGCGTTCATGTGGACACATCCTGGCAAGAAGCTGCTGTTCATG
>JAZKEH010000318.1:412-1617 GCA_040387155.1 Pseudomonadota bacterium
GTTCGCCCAGCGCACTGAGTGGAACCACGACACCAGCCTCGACTGGCATTTGCTGCAGTATCCGCCGCATCAGGGCATTCAAACCCTGGTAGGTGATCTGAATCGCATGTATCGCTCGCACCCCGCGCTGTTCTCGCTCGATACCAGTGAGGCCGGCTTCGCCTGGGTCGATGCCAACGATCATCACCACTCAGTACTGATTTTCTGGCGCCGCAGCAGCACCGGCTCGCCACCGCTGTTGTGTGTCATCAACTTTACGCCGATGGATCATAAAACCTTCCGCATCGGTGTGCCTGATGGTGGCTGGTATGCCGAATTGCTGAATACAGATGCCGTGATTTACGGCGGCAGTGGTCATGGCAATCTGGGTGGTGTGCAGGCGGAGCAGATACCGCATCACGGACAGCCGTGGAGTATCTCGGTTGCGTTGCCGTCATTGGCATCGTTGGTGTTCAGTGCTCCTTGATACACCCAGTCACGTGAACCTGCTCTGACAAAGTAATCCGAACAGAAGGAAATATGCAGTCGAAATACCACATAGAAGCCGGCAACATCCATACGCTCGGCAGCACCTGGGACGGCAAGGGCGTGAACTTTGCGCTGTTCTCTGCCCATGCCGAGAAAGTAGAGCTGTGCCTGTTCAGTGATGACGGCAGCCAGGAATTGCAACGACTGTCATTGCCTGATCGCACCAGTCATGTATGGAATGGTTATGTGCCAGGTTTGAGACCCGGTGCTGTCTATGGCTATCGCGTGTACGGGCCTTATCAGCCAGAGCTGGGCCATCGCTTCAACCCGCACAAGTTGCTGCTCGACCCTTATGCACGTCATCTGGTTGGTGAGTTCACCTGGTGCAATCTGCACTATGCCTATCAACTGGATTCGCCAGACGAAGACCTGAGCTTCGATGCGCGTGACAACGCTGCCTTCATGCCGAAGTGTGTCGTGCTGGCGCAGAGCACGTTGCCGGCGCCGCGCAAGAACCGCATCAGCAAACGTGACACCGTTATCTATGAAACCCATGTGCGTGGACTGACGATGCAGCATCCTGCGTTGACGGCCTCGCAACGGGGAACCTTCAGCGGCGTAGGACACGCGGCGCTGATCCGCCATCTGCGTGAGCTTGGCATCACCAGTTTGCAGTTGTTGCCGGTGCAGGGCTTTCTCGATGAACAGTTCCTGGTGGAGAAGGGTCTGCGCAATTA
>JAZKEH010000319.1:0-3147 GCA_040387155.1 Pseudomonadota bacterium
TGCCCAACAAAACCACAGCAGGACACACCCCAGAATGAAGGCGATATAAACCTCGGGCAAGCCAAAGTAGACAAACGTCCCCAGTGCCGCTCCCAATATCGAACCCGGGATGAACGGCAGCGTAATTTCCCAATTGATGTAGCGATAAAACTGGGTAACACGGGTAATCTGGCCAGCCAAAATCAGCACGCCATTCAAAGGCACAACCACGGAAACCGGTAGCAGCAGCGACGTGCTGGCTAGTGTGAATAGTCCTCCACCGAGGCCTGCCAGAGTGGAAAAGAAACCGCCAATGAAACAGATGGCAGGGATCAACAACAAAACGGTCAAAGACACGGGGACAACATCACGCAGGCAACATCAAGAGGGGAGGGAGTTGGTACAATAACGGCAATTATAAAGCAGAGCAGTCACTTCATGCGTACCAAGTTGACACCCGTTGCAGATGCGCTGGCGCACTTGCTGTCATGTGCTCGCAAAACCGGCCACAGCGAGCACATACCATTGGTTGAAGCGCTTGGTAGTGTGCTCGCTGAAGATATCCGGGCCGATTTGGCAGTGCCTGCCTATGACAATTCTGCAATGGATGGCTATGCAATCCTTGCGAGTGATTGTGATGAGAGGGGTGGCGAGCTGGTTGTTACGCAGACTATTGCCGCAGGGCACCCCGGGCAGCCGCTTGTCGCCGGCACAGCAGCGCGCATCTTCACCGGCGCGCCAATACCTGAAGGCGCGGACGCAGTCGTCATGCAGGAAAATACGACGCGTGAAAGAGATAGAGTAACGATCTTGCACCCGCCAAGGGTCGGAGAAAATATCCGGTTGGCAGGCCATGACATTGCTGTGGGAACAACAGTGTTGGAGAAGGGCCGCCGGTTACAGCCACAGGATCTCGGGTTGCTGGCATCGCTGGGGCTGACAGCGGTGGAGGTGTGGCGTCCTTTGACAGTCGCTTTGCTCAATACTGGTGACGAAGTGGTAACGCAGGGGCGGGTACTAAAACCAGGCCAGCTCTATGACTCCAACAGCTTTACTCTGGCCGGGCTGCTGCAATCGCTTGGTATGGAAGTGATAAAGCTTGGGATTGTCAGCGACGATCTGCAAGCCACTGTACAAGCCCTGCAAAATGCAGCACGACAAGCCGATTGTGTGATTACTACGGGTGGCGTTTCCGTCGGAGACGCAGACTTTGTAAAAGCGGCGGTTGAACAACTCGGCAGCCTTTCGTTGTGGAAGCTGGCCATCAAACCAGGCAAACCTTTTTCATTCGGTCGCTTGGGAGAAATTCCATTCTTTGGCTTACCAGGCAACCCGGTAGCGGTGTTCATTACTTTTGTAACCCTGGTGCGACCGTTTTTGTTGAAGATGCAGGGTGTGAGCGAGCCGTCGCTTGTCACGCTGAACGTGCGAGCCGGCTTTTCGGTTGCGGAAGCGGGGTCGCGGCAGGAATACTTGCGAGTCCGGCTTGAGCAGCATGAAGATGGTGGTCCGATTGCGAGACTCTATCCTGACCAAAGTTCTAGTGTGTTGACTTCCCTGTCATGGGCAGACGGTCTGACAGTAGTGCCAATCAATACAACAGTGCAGCCAGGTCAGTGGCTGGAATATTTACCGTTCAAAGGCGTGTTATGAACAAATGTGATGATCGCGCGTATTGGTCTGGGCGCGACTGCAGGCGTCTGTTGTCGTTACTGTTGTTGGTCGGCCTGGCTGCATGCAAGACCGCTCCAGTGGTTACTACCTATCCGGCCAAGCCGTTACCGGAGCCTGAGCCGGTTGAAGTTGCTGTAGATGAGGCTGAATTGCGACGAACCCGCATTCTCGCGGACATGCTGTATGACGCGAAAGGTGCGTACGACGACAACCGGTTGATGCTGCCGGCCGGCAATAACGCCTATGAAAAATATCAGGAAGTGTTGCAGGTCGATCCGGGCAATGCCATTGCGCTGGAAGGCATCCAGGAAATTGCACTGAGGTATATTGCGCTCGCGGATTCCGCCATCAATCAAGGCGAATATGCCGATGCGGATTCGTTGTTGGGGCGTGCCGCCCGGCTTGGCCCCGATCGACCGGAACTTTCCGCGATGAAAGAGCGTCTCGCCAAGGCAAAGCTGAACAAGGTTGAAGTGCACGACCTCAACGCTGCAGCTTTAAGTGCACGCAGTTTGGAAGTAATGACGGTATTGGCCGACGTGGCGCAGCAAATCAAATCAACAGAAGCGACATTTCTGATTCGCGCGCGATCCGATGAAGAAGGTCGTTGGATTTACCAGACAATGCGTGATGCTGTCGGTGGCTATCGGTTGCGTGGAAACATCGATATTGCAGGCACTCCTGGCATAGTAATTACAATATCTGCCAATGCGCCGGCTGCTGCCAGACCTGTGGAGTGAGGAATCATGAAAGCTTTTTTCCCGAAGGTTTTTTTTTCGCTGGTGCTGGTGGCCGCTTCAACCCTCGCTCATGCAGCGCTCGTGGTTGAAGGCGGTCATGTGCGGGCGTTGTTGCCCGGCGTGAATTCGACAGCTGCCTACATGACGTTACGGAATGGCGGTACAGCCGAGCTTGTGCTGACTGCAATCAGTTCTCCATCCGCAACAAAAGTCACATTACACAACACAATGAATCACAACGGCATGCTGCACATGATGAGTATGGAAACGCTCAGGATTCCAGCGGGTGGCGAAGTAGTGTTTGAAGCCGGTGGCATGCATCTGATGCTTGAGGAGCTCAGCGCCGGGCTTGAACCCGGCGATGAAGTAGAGCTGGTCTTGCAGTTCGCCACTGGTGAAAATCAGACTATTACGCTACCTGTACGCAGCGTGTTGGACGAATAAGTTTATTGGCCACCAGTGATCACGATGTAAATTATTGCACCTGCAAAATAGCCTGCAATTGCCAGAAGACTCATTCTCTTCAAGTACCAGGAAAACTCGATTTTCTCCATGCCCATGGCAGCGACGCCAGCCGCAGAGCCGATGATCAGGATTGATCCGCCGGTTCCCGCGCAATAGGCGAGAAACTCCCAGATAAAACTGTCAGTCGGATATTGTTCGAGGCTGTACATGCCAATGGACGAAGCGACCAACGGCACGTTATCCACGACGGCGCTGAAGGTGCCCGCGCTGCCGCCCGTGCCGCGCCCAA
>JAZKEH010000319.1:3157-15221 GCA_040387155.1 Pseudomonadota bacterium
GGCGCTGAGAATGCCAATCAGCATGATGATGTAGTCCTGTCTTCCGATGGTGTCGTTCAGCCACATTGCGGCGGACGAGAGGACATGTGTGTGCTCAAGAGTGGCGACAGCCAGCAATATGCCAACAAAGAAAATAATCGAAGAGAGGTCAATTCTTGAGAGTGCATGCGACAGATTGAGGTGATTTTTCTGTTCAGCGGTTTTATTCCTGTGCAGCATGTCGCCCACCAGCCAGACGACACCCAGCCCCAGCAGAACGCCAAGGAATGGTGGTAGATGGGTAATTGTCTTGAAAGCAGGGACTGCAATCAGCACTCCCAGTCCCAGAAAGAACATCACGTTTCTTTCCATGATGCTTGTGCCGGAGTCGTCATTCTTCTGGACAGCAGAAGGAGCAATGACTCGCTGTCCTTTTAGCAGTCGGGTTGTGATGACAAGAGGGATGGCCAAATTGGCGATGGAAGGAAGTATTAGAGACTTGATGATCGCTAGCGCAGTAATTTGTCCCCCTATCCAGAGCATGGTCGTCGTGACATCTCCAATGGGAGACCAGGCGCCCCCAGCGTTTGCCGCAATTACGATCATCCCTGCAAAGAACAGTCGGTCTTCACGATTTCCGAGCAGCTTTTTCAGTAACGACACCATAACGATGGTTGTGGTGAGGTTGTCGAGAATTGCGCTCAGGAAAAATGTTGTCACGCTGATCAGCGACAACAAGCCCGGCAGGCTTTGGGTTTGAATGCGCGCGGTCACTACGTCAAATCCGCGATGGGAGTCGATGACCTCAACAATAGTCATAGCCCCCATCAGGAAAAAGGCAATTTCGGCGGTACTGGCAATAGTTTTCGCCAGTTCTGCATTGACTACTGCCGCATCCGGAGCCATGAGCGCGTATACGGACCAGAGAATGCCGGCTCCGAGCAGGGCGGAAGCCGACTTGCTGATTCTGAGGGGATGCTCCAGCGTGATTGCCAGATAGGTGAGCAGGAAAATGGTGATCAGAAGAGGTGTCATGTCCGCAGGCGCGTCTTTCCGGATGTCCAAGTGTTTGAAAGGGTTGACTCTTTACGGCTACGGGAAAATTAATGTTCGCGGCCGAAGTTTGGCCTGTGCTACCATGCGCCTCCCTTTTTATGGCTGGTTTTTGCCACCGTTTCAACGGGATGCAGTGCCTGAATACCGAAGGGACAACCCAGTTAACTATCAATATGCGTGGTTAGACTGGATGCAAACGGACTTTACCACTCAATTGCATATTTTTGGAGAAAAATCATGGCCTTATCAGCTGTTCAGAAGGCGGACATCGTCCGCGAGTACGCCCTTGCCGAAGGTGACACCGGCTCGCCGGAAGTCCAGGTAGCCCTGCTCACCGGCAACATCAACCAACTGCAGGACCACTTCAAAGCCCATGAGCACGATCACCACTCCCGTCGTGGCCTGATCCGCATGGTAAACACCCGTCGCAAACTGCTGGACTACCTGAAACGGAAGGACTCGGTTCGCTACAACGCTCTGATCCAACGTCTCGGCCTGCGTCGTTAATCGCAGACCACTCTCTTCCTGGCCAGCATTGGGCTGGCCAGGCTCATACGCTTAGGAAAAATACATGCTGAATCCCATCAGGAAAGAATTCAAATACGGCAATGACACCGTAGTGCTGGAAACCGGCCGCATCGCGCGCCAGGCGGACACGGTACTGGTCACTATCGGCAACACCCAGGTGCTGGTTGCTGTAGTAGGAAAACGTACCGCAAAACCAGGCCAGGATTTCTTTCCCCTGACTGTGCACTACCAGGAAAAAACCTACGCCATTGGCAAAATCCCCGGCGGCTTTTTCAAACGCGAAGCGCGTCCGACTGAAAAAGAAACGCTTACCTCCCGCCTGATTGACCGTCCTATCCGCCCCCTGTTCCCGAAAGGTTTTCTGAACGAAGTGCAGGTAGTAGCCACAGTAATGTCGGCAGAAAAAGATGTAGATCCAGATATTGCGGCCATGATCGGCGCGTCCGCCGCGCTGTGCATTTCCGGCATTCCGTTTGCGGGCCCGCTGGGTGCAGCACGGGTCGGTTACAACGACACTGACGGCTACATTCTGAATCCAAGCAACACCAAGCTGGCGACTTCTGATCTCGACATGGTGGTCGCTGGAACTGAAAGCGCCGTCCTCATGGTGGAATCCGAAGCCAAGGAACTGCACGAAGATCTGATGTTGGGCGCCGTACTGTTTGCCCACGTGGAAATGCAGGTCGTCGTAAAAGCCATCAATGAATTCAAAGCGCTTGCTGGCAAGCCTGCTTGGGATTGGGTACCTGCAGTCAAGAACGAAACGCTTGCTGCCGCCCTCGCGGATGCTTTCAAAACCGACCTCAGTGCCGCTTACCAGATTTCCGACAAAATGCAGCGTCAGGATCGTGTCGCCCAACTGCAGGCAGATGCAATCGCCCGCTTGAGCAGCGATACCGTTCCCGCAGCTGATGTGCAGGGTGCGTTCGGTTCACTGGAAAAGAAAATCGTGCGTAGCCGTATTATCGATGGTCATCCACGTATCGATGGTCGCGACAACCACACTGTGCGTCCTATCAATGTTCAGGTTGGTGTGCTCAATAAAGCCCACGGTTCAGCGTTGTTTACTCGCGGTGAAACCCAGGCTCTCGTGATCGCCACCCTCGGTGCGATTCGCGATTCGCAGGTCATCGAAGATTTGAGCGGTGCCAGGAAAGATCCTTTCATGCTGCATTACAACTTCCCTCCGTACAGCGTGGGCGAAACCGGCATGATGAGTGGTCCGAAGCGTCGCGAGATCGGCCACGGCCGTCTGGCGCGTCGCGGTGTTGCCGCAGTACTGCCAAACGAAACGGCTTTCCCCTACGCCATTCGTGTAGTGTCGGAAATCACTGAATCCAACGGCTCCAGCTCGATGGCCAGCGTATGCGGTTCTTCACTCGCCTTGATGGATGCAGGCGTGCCGCTCAAGGCGCCGGTCGCTGGCGTGGCAATGGGTTTGATAAAGGAACCAAACGGTTTTGCCGTGTTGACTGACATCCTGGGTGATGAAGATCATCTCGGCGACATGGATTTCAAAGTGGCGGGTTCTGCCAATGGTGTTACTGCCTTGCAGATGGATATCAAGATCCAGGGTATCACCGAAGAAATCATGGAAAACGCTTTGCAGCAAGCACACAACGCGCGCCTGCACATCCTCGGCGAAATGAACAAGATCCTGTCGGCACCACGTGACAAGATTTCCGAGAATGCGCCGAGTATGGCGACGCTGAAGATCCACACCGACAAGATTCGTGAAGTGATTGGTAAAGGTGGCGCGACCATCCGCAGTATCACGGAAGAAACGGGCGCCTCCATCGACATCGATGATGACGGCAACGTTCGCATTTACGGTGAGGATGCGGCCTCTCGCGATGCAGCACTGCTGCGTATCCAATCCATCACCGCTGAAGCTGAGATCGGCAAGACCTATCGCGGCAAAGTGTCAAAGATCGTCGACTTCGGTGCTTTTGTCACAATCATTCCAGGCAAGGATGGTCTCGTGCACATTTCGCAGATATCCAATGAGCGCGTTGACAAGGTCACCAGCTACTTGAGCGAAGGCCAGGAAATCTTCGTTAAAGTGTTGAAGATCGATGATCGCGGCAAGATCAGCCTGAGTATGAAAGAAGTGTCGGAAGACGACAAAGCTGACGCATAACGCCATCTTCGCAAGAAGAGAAAACAAAAAAGGCAGCCTTGGCTGCCTTTTTTGTTGCTCTAGTAAGCGCTAGAGCATTCTTTACATGAGGATTTTCGACAGAATTTCCGGATGCGCTTCAGCCGGCAGTCGCGGGCCAAAATAACTGACGGTGCGTGAGGCGGCATAGCTTGCGAGTCGGCCAGCTGTCGCAAAATCCTTGCCGTTGGTAATCGCGTACAGAAAGGCTCCTGCAAACATGTCGCCGGCGCCGTTGGTGTCGATGGCTTTGACCGGTATCGAATCTACTGTGAGCAGCTTTTTACCGTCGAACATCAAGGCGCCTTTCGAGCCTAGGGTAATCACGATTGTTTTCGAGATCTTCTTCAGCGCTTCCATTGCCGCATCCACGGTGTCCTTACCCGTCCATGCCATTGCCTCCGTTTCGTTGGCGAACAACAGTGTGACACCGTCACCGACCATTTCTTCCAGGCCGCCGCGGCAAAATTGCACCATTGCTGCATCGGACAGCGACATCGCGATTGCGACGCCATTGGCCTCGGCCGCCTTGCGCGCATCTACACAGGCCTGCTTGCCGGAAGGCGATGCTGCCAGATAGCCTTCAAGATAGAGGTATTGGGAGTCTTTCAATGCTTCGAGATTGAGATCCTGCGAAGAAATTTCGGCGGAAATGCCAAGAAAGGTGAGCATTGTACGTTCGGCGTCTGGGCTGACCATGACAAGGCATTTACCAGTGTCGCCATACTCGCGTTGTTGCGAAAGATTGGTCTTGATGTTGTGTTCGCCTAGCTGCTTTACATAATAATCCCCAGGCTCATCACTGGCGACCTTGCACGTGTAGAACGCTGAACCTCCAAACTGGGAAATGGCATACATCGAGTTTGCTGCCGAGCCGCCACCAGCGCGTTTCTTCAAACCGAATTTCACAACCAGTCGATCGTAGAGAACTCGCTGTGCTTCTCCATCCACCAGCGTCATAAGCCCTTTTTGAATATTCTCATGTTTGAGAAATTCATCGGTGACTTCGAATTCTGCATCTACCAGTGCGTTACCAATGCCGTATACGTTGTACGTTTTCATCTGCCTTCCCTTCGTTTGCTTTTGTTTGTTGGATTCATTTAATGGGGCAAAAATAAATACTAATGTATTTCTGCTTCGCCATGCGCGCTGGAAACAAAGCCTGCTTCGAAAGCTGACGGAGCGAGATAAATCCCTTGAGAGAGCATCAAATGGAAGTAGCGTTTGAAACGCGCAACATCGCTCTGCATTACCTGCGCAAATGTCGAGATCGCTTTTGTTTCATTGAAGTAGCAACCAAACATGCTGCCGACCTGTGTCGTGGTGAAGGGTATGCCCTGTTGGTTTGCAATGCTCTGGAGTCCATTCAGCAAGGATGTCGTGGATTTTGCGAGATTTTCGTAGAAGCCGGGTTTGCTGATTTCTTCAAGAACGACGAGACCCGCAGTTACTGCCAGAGGATTGCCTGACAAGGTGCCTGCCTGGTAGACGGGCCCCAATGGTGCCAGCATGTCCATGATAGCCTTGCTCCCACCAAAGGCTCCGACCGGCAATCCTCCTCCTATCACCTTGCCCATGGTGGTCAGGTCAGGCTTGATGTCATACAACTGCTGGGCGCCGCCAAGTGCCACGCGGAAACCGGTCATTACTTCATCAAATATCAGTAGCGAACCATACTGCTTGGTGACTTCCCGGACTGCCTGCAGGTAGCCCGGCAACGGCGGGACACAATTCATGTTGCCGGCAACTGGTTCAATGATGACTGCAGCAATCTCATGGCCTGATTTTGCGAACAGCTGCTCCAATGCAGACGAATCGTTGTAGGGCAGCACATAAGTCTGTTTGGCAGTGTCCGCCGGAATTCCTTTCGAGTCGGGTGTGCCCAATGTCAAAGCTCCGGAACCAGCTTTCACCAGTAGTGAGTCCACATGCCCGTGATAACACCCTTCGAACTTGACGATCTTTTCGCGGCCGCTGTATCCGCGTGCGAGTCGGATGGCGCTCATGGTGGCTTCAGTGCCTGAGTTCACCAAACGCACACTTTCAACGTTGGGCATCAGCTGGCAAATACGTTCAGCAAGTTGTACTTCCAGTTCGGTGGGGGCACCAAAAGCGGTGCCTTTGTCCAGCTGGGCATGCAACGCTGCACAAACTTTGGGGTGGCTATGGCCGAGTATGAGCGGCCCCCAGGCGCCGACATAATCGATGTATTGGTGGTCGTCGGCATCAGTGATCCACGCTCCCTTTCCGTGCGCGAAGAACACCGGGCTGCCGCCCACGCCGCGAAAAGCCCTCACCGGCGAATTAACACCTCCGGGAATGTGTTGTTGGGCACGATCAAACAGGGATTCGGAATTCTTGGTGCTGTGGGACTCACTCATGGCGGGGAATATCACTTTCTCTGCTGGGTATCGGGATTTATTATAGAAAGCTGATCCGAAGCTGCCTATTGTTAATTTGGGGCCGCACACCCAAGCTTGGTGCCATGTCTGAGAGCAAACAGGCTATGACTGACGTGATAGTTACCATCCCATGAACGACAGGATCTGCCCATGGCCGCTGTGAAAGGCAGCAAACAAGAGAAGATGATTGTGGTGCCGCGGCGGTTCTGGCACTCCTCATCAGGCGTGCTGCTGCTTTGTTGCCTGGCCTTTCTTGTGGGGTTGCTCCTGGTGAAACTGGGACAATGGCAGCAGTCCAGAGTTAATGTGGATGCAAGGGCAGAAGGTTCTTGGCTCTCGGCCAGCGTGAGTAAAAACACTGCGGAGCTTAAGGCATTGCAGACGAGGCTTGTACAAGCGGAGCAGGTAACCAGCGTAGATAAGCTCGCGCTGCAGGATTTAAGAGTAAATATCGAAAGGCTGCGCCAACAGATTTCACAGCTGGAAGAAGACGTAATTTTCTACAAGGAAATCGCCGATTCGGGCGGGGGTGAACAGGGGCTGGTTGTGAGCCAACTCGATCTGCTGTCCACTGATGCGCCTGATCACTATCGTTACAAAATCAAATTTGAACAGGTTGGTGGGGCCAGCGAAATTGTTCAGGGTTATGCCAGCATTGCAGTAGCTGGGGTCAAGGATGACATGGAACTTACTTTGCCGCTGGTTGCGCTATCAAACTCCCTGCAAGGTGAAAATATAAGGCTTCGTTTTCGCGCTTTTCAGGATGTCGAAGGCGAATTGACTCTGCCTTACGGATTTGAACCTGCCCGCATGGAAATTCTGGCTGTCACAGAGGAGCCCGACAGCAAGACGTTGCAGAAGAACTTCAGTTGGCTGGTGGAATCAGAACAGCAAGCAATTCCGAGATAGATTGCAATTTCCATTGAATCGGAATAATTACAAAAGAAGCTCGCCGGAGTTAAGAAACATGAAGAAGGTTAATCAATCAGCCAACAATACATCCTTGATCGCGCGCGGCATGGAGTTTCATGGTGATCTGCATTTTTCCGGCATACTGGAGATTGAGGGGCTTATAGTCGGCAACATTCTCGCGCACGATGATGCGGTAGCTGAAGTAAGAATCCGCGAGGCGGGTGTGGTTAAGGGATTGATACGGGCGCCTGTTGTCATTGTGAATGGATTGGTGGAGGGTGACATCTACAGCAGTAACCATGTTGAACTGGCGGCAAAAGCCCGCGTGACCGGCAACCTCTTCTATCATTTGATGGAGATGGTGCTGGGTTGTGTAGTCCACGGCCAGTTAACCCACATGGCGTCGACAGAAATTGTTCAAATGACCAAACAGCCACGTTTACGCGAGGCAGGTGACATGAGAGAGCCAGCCAAAACAGGGACGTTGGACCGCCATTGAAAAGGATGCCAGGCGCCTCCATGTTGAATGTAATTATTGTTTACCTCTGATGCTCGACCCAAGACTATGACCGTAGTGCAGATTCAGGATACGTCCCCGATGCAGCTGACAGAAGTAGCTGCGCGCAAGGTGAAAACGCTTATAAAAGAAGAGGGTAATCCCAACCTTAGTCTGCGTGTGTTCGTGACAGGCGGGGGGTGCTCCGGCTTTCAGTATGGGTTTTCCTTCGATGAAGCAGTGAACGAAGATGACACTGTGGTCGCCAATGACGGCGCCCGACTATTGGTTGATGCCCTCAGTATCCAGTATTTGATGGGTTCAAGAGTGGATTATGTCGAGGGATTGCAAGGCTCTCGCTTTATTGTTGAGAACCCAATGGCGGCTACTACCTGTGGCTGCGGCATGTCCTTTTCAATCTAGGGCTGCAACATCTAGATGCCACTCATCAACTGGGCTGAAGTATCTCAGGCCTGGTAAATTCCGCCGGCAATAACTGCTTTTTCTGCGCCAGTGAATGGCGAAAAATCGATGGGTGTGCCGGCCAATGTCTGTTTTGCAAACCATGCGAATGCGACAGCTTCCACGCTATCTGGGTGGAGACCATGTTCTTCTGTGCTGCCGACCCTGAAGCCTGGCAGCTTCTTTTGAAGGTTACGCATCAATGCGTTGTTGCGCACTCCGCCCCCGCAAGCGAGTACCTCGCCACTGGATAGGTGTCGTTGGATTGCTTGACTGATACTGGTGGTGGTCAATTCCAGCAGAGTCGCCTGCACATCCTCGGCTTGATATTGTTTGGACGACACGGCCAGTTTTTTTTGCAACCAATGAAGGTTGAATAGTTCCCTGCCAGTACTTTTCGGGTGCTGCATTGAGAAATATTGCTCGTCGAGCAGGGTGTCGAGCAGCTCAGGTTGTACATTTCCTGTTTCTGCCCAATCGCCGTTCTCATCAAAAGGAACAGTTTTTGAATGTTGTATCCAGCTATCAAGCAAGATGTTGGCGGGGCCAGTGTCATACCCGAACGGCGATGCCGGCGTAGTCGGCAATACGGTGATGTTGGCAATACCTCCAAGATTCAAAACGATTCTTGGAGTGCTTGTAGATCGGAATAATGCCTGGTGAAGAGCAGGAACCAACGGTGCACCTTGTCCGCCGGCAGACATATCATGACGCCTGAAATCCGCGATAGTCGTAATGCCTGTCAAATGGGCAATTGTGTTGGGGTCGCCGATTTGCAGTGTAAATCGCGCGGTCTGCTCACTTGCTTGCGGCTGATGCCAGATGGTTTGGCCATGGCTACCGATTGCGGCAACTGCACTCGGTTTGAGCCCGTTTCTCTTTATTATTTGCTGCGCAGTTTCGGCAAAAAGCTTTCCTAACAAAACATCGGCATTTCCCAGCGCTCGCAGATCAATGCCTTGATTGTTGATCAGGGTGGCGAGTTGTTGTTTTAGATGGATAGGGATTTCGCAGCAAAGAAAATCCACCATGTTGGGCTGTTCGCCGGTGAAATCCACAAGGGCGCAGTCAACGGCATCCATGCTGGTGCCCGACAACATGCCGATGAACAATGAGTTTGTCATTCCATCAGTACGGCATTTTCAGCAGTGCCTTGGGCAGCTGCTACTTTTGAAGTGGAGGTTTCTGCCTTGTTTAGTATCGCGAGGAGTTGATCTGTTTGTTGGCGGAAGGCGGGCATCTCTGCTTTTGCAATGGACTCTGCTTGAGGCAATTGGTCAAAGATCCTGCGGGAATCGCGATGAACGCCGTCCATCAGGAATTCATAATGCAGATGAGGACCGGTTGCCCCCCCCGTTGAACCCACATATCCCAGTACATCACCCTGGCGGACGCGCACGCCGGCCTTGATGCCTTTTTTGTAATCGTTCAAATGTGCGTACTTGGAGACAAAGCGGTCGCCGTGTTGAACAACTATCAATTTGCCGAAGGATCCATTGCGATCTGCAAAGGTAACGCGGCCGTCCGCAGTCGCCACTACAGGAGTACCACGCGGCGCGGCATAGTCTGTTCCCTTATGGGCGCGGATGGTGTTGAGAATCGGATGTTTGCGTGAAAGATTGAACCCGGAACTGATGCGGGTGAAATCAACTGGATTCAGCAGGAATGCCTTGCGCATGCTCTCGCCCGCAGGACTATAGAAGTTCGCACTGCCATCTGCACTCACATAGCGGACCGCAGCAAATTTCTTGCCTTGATTGACAAACTCTGCAGCCAGAATGTTGCCATGAGGGATTTGCTTTCCATCCAGATATCTCTCTTCATAAATAACGCGGAATGTATCCCCTTCACGCGTATCCAGGATGAAATCTATAACGCCACCAAAAATGCTCGCTAGTTCCATTGTCATGTCGGCTGGGATGTCTCCCTTTTGTGCCGCAAGAAAGAGAGACTCGGTTATGACGGCATCCTTTGTGACGTGCTTTATGTCGGCGGTGCGAGTGAACTGGTTGTAATCAAAACGTCCCTCGGTATTTAGCGTGAACTTGAAGCTCTCAAGCGGGAATTTGGTTTGTGATACGTCGAGAGAAATCAGCGATTGATCCGGGGCAATCTCGAATGTCAGCGTGTCGTCGGGAAAAATATTGCTCAGTACTTTGGATTCGCCACTGCTTTGTACAAGGTCATCAAGCAGCTGCGCATCGAATCCGGCTTTTTTGAAAAGCGAAGAAAGAGTGTCGCCGTTCTTCACCTCCAAGACTAATTTGGTGTTTTGAGGTGGCGGTGGGGCTGCAGGAGAAAGGGGGGCGAGAGCAGGGTTGGCAACAGTCTCGGGCGAAATAAGTTGTTCGTGGCTGGCGGCTGATTCAAATGGGGCTGCAAGGTTGTCGAGAAGTGGAGTCGCCAACAGTAAAAACAGGAAGACAAGCAGAGTGGCCAGCGCTCGGCGATGCGTTGTCGGCAGGGCAATTGCCAACAGCGTGGCGGAGGGTTTGGTCTTCAACATTAATTTATTCGAACTGATTTTTGAATTTTGTTGCTAACTGTTTGGATTATAACAAAAAATGTCGTTGGCGCCACTTGTGGTTATTGAGTTGTCCAGCACAGAGAATTGCTACCTGGCGATTTGGCTAAACGCTTGCAAACTGTCCGGGAATTTGTAAAGTGCCCCACCTCCTTGTTATGGCTCGCAACATTATGTGCACACGGGTGCCAAGGTCTGGAAAATGAATCGAAATATAGTGGAAGATTTAAAAAGCAGGGGACTGGTGTCCTTCGTCTCGGCCGAGGTCGAATTGGAGGAGCATCTTTCAAGCGAGCAGAGAACCATTTATTGCGGTTTCGATCCCACCGCCGACAGCTTGCATATTGGCTCGCTGGTGCCTTTGCTTGCCCTGCGTCGACTCCAGCTCGCAGGCCATAAACCGGTAGCGCTTGTAGGTGGGGCAACCGGGATGATCGGAGATCCGAGCTTCAAGAGTAAAGAGCGCAAGCTGAATAACGCCGAAACCACCGGCGAGTGGACCAGCAAGATCAGAGGCCAGGTTTCCCGTTTCATCGACTTCGATTGTGGCCCTAATTCGGCCATTGTTGTGAACAATTATGATTGGGTGAGCAAGCTGGACGTACTTACTTTTCTGAGAGACGTCGGCAAGCACTTTTCTGTCAATGCAATGGTGCAAAAGGAAAGTGTGAAACAGCGGTTGGAACGGGACGGTGAAGGCATATCGTTCACTGAATTCACATATATGATCTTGCAGGCATACGATTTTGCCGTCTTGAACAAGGAGATCCAGTGCACTTTGCAGATTGGCGGCAGTGATCAGTGGGGAAATATCGCCGCGGGCATCGATCTTTCCCGCCGCATGAATCAGCAGCAGGTCTTTGGTCTGACCTTGCCCTTGGTGACCAAGGCTGACGGAGGGAAGTTTGGTAAGACTGAGGAGGGCACGATTTGGTTGGATCCAAACAAGACTTCGCCTTACGCCTTCTATCAGTTCTGGGTTAATGCGGCAGACGCTGACGTGTACAAGTTTCTCCGATATTTTACGTTTTTGGCGGTGGAGAAAATTGATGAAATTGAGCTGGCTGATAAGCGCGCGGCTGGTAAACCAAGTGCCCAAGGTGTTCTTGCGCAAGAAGTAACGCGACTGGTTCATGGAGAGGCCGGGCTTGCAGCGGCAGAAAGAATTTCCAATGCATTGTTTAGTGGAGATCTCACCGACCTGAGCATTGCTGATTTTCAGCAGCTGGCGCTCGATGGGCTGCCCACTACGTTAGTGAGTGAAAAGCAGGTTACATTGGTTGAATTGCTGGTGAAGAGCGGCTTGGCAACTTCAAATAAGATGGCGCGGGAATTCATTGGGAACTCTTCAGTAACAGTTAATAGCCAAAAGATGACTGACTTATCTGCAGTTTTGGGGGGTGAAGGTGCATTGTTCGGCTCGTATCTGCTGTTGAGAAGAGGTAAGAAGTTGTTTCACTTGGCTATTTTCCAGCCAGGCTAAGTTTTCTATTTTTTTGTAAATAGAATCTTGCCAAGGGGAGTTGGGTGCGTATAATGCGCGCTCT
>JAZKEH010000320.1:0-1676 GCA_040387155.1 Pseudomonadota bacterium
CGATCAACTGGCGCAAGCCATGATCGGCGAAGGGCGCAGCGCGCAGGTTCCCCTCGTGCGCCACGCCACCGCAGCTGGCGCCGAACGCCTGCAGATCAAGGGTCTGGTGGTGGCCGGCGATCGTGGCGAACTTGCCGTGCGCGGCATCGACCTGCAGGTGCGCGGCGGGGAAATTGTCGGTGTTGCCGGCGTTGCCGGCAATGGCCAGCGCGAGCTGATGCAAGCCCTGACCGGCCAGCGTGCCCGCACTGCGGGTGACGTCACGGTCAGCGGCCAACCCTTCTTCGCCAACCGCCGGCAGAACCGCGCGCTGAAGGTCCGCAGCCTGCCGGAAGAGCCGCTGCAAAACGCCTGTGTCGGTGCCTTATCGGTCGCGCATAACATGGGCTTGCGGCAGTTCGACGAAGCGCCGTTTGCGCGCGCCGGCCTGGTCCGCTGGAGCCTGCTGCGACAACGGGCGCGCGAGTGGATTGCCAGCTATGGCGTCAAGACCCAAGGCGAAAACGCAGCCATCCGCACGCTGTCGGGCGGCAACGTGCAGCGCGCCGTCCTGGCACGCGAATTGTCGAGCGAAGCTGACCTGCTGCTGGTCAGCAATCCGGTGTTCGGTCTCGATTTCGGCGCAGTCGCCGAGATCCATGCACGCCTGCTGCAGGCACGCGAGCGTGGTGCTGCGGTATTGCTGGTGAGCGAAGACCTTGACGAACTGCTGTTTCTGGCTGACCGCATTGTCGTGATCAGCGAAGGCAGGATTGTGTTCGAGACGCCGGCGCAACAGGCAGATCGACGCCAGCTTGGTGCCTATATGGGCGGCCTGTCGCATGGCTCCCATGCAGCGGCAAAGGAAGCGGCATAACGAGGCCGGATCAATCGACATGGGACTGTATTGACAGCAGTGACCGCAGCAAGACGACAGGAGCAAGTCGGCAGGAGCAAGACGGCAGCCGTGACGACTCGATGACAACGCAGTGACAACGGAGTAACACGCGGTGAGAAGCATGACGACCCAATTCCACACAGTGACGACCCAATGACGAACCCATTGATGACAGCATTGATTACAGCAGTACTAACAACATTATCGACGACATGAGCATGGCTACGATCAGTATTGCGGCACAGCCGTTTGCATTTGCACTGGAATTCAAAAAAGCAGCGTTGGTGATCATCGACATGCAACGCGATTTTGTTGAGCCCGGCGGCTTTGGCGAGTCGTTGGGTAATGATGTTTCGTTGCTGCAGTGCGTGGTGCCGGTAGCGCGCGAGGTATTGCTGGCATGGCGCGGTGCGGGAGGATTGGTGGTGCATACCCGTGAATCACATTTGCCCGACCTGTCGGACTGCCCACCGGCCAAGCGCTTGCGTGGCAAGCCGACGCTGCGCATTGGCGATAGCGGGCCGATGGGGCGCATTCTCGTGCGTGGCGAGGAGGGTAACCAGATCGTGCCGGAGCTGGCCCCGGTGGCTGGCGAGATCGTGATCGATAAACCTGGCAAGGGTGCATTTTATGCGACTGGCTTGCATCAGCTTCTTGCTGAACGGGGGATTACGCAACTGGTTTTCATGGGGGTGACGACGGAGGTTTGTGTGCAGACGTCGATGCGTGAAGCGAATGACCGGGGGTATGAATGTTTGTTGGTGGAGGATGCGACGGGGAGTTATTTTCCCGCCTTCAA
>JAZKEH010000320.1:1686-1917 GCA_040387155.1 Pseudomonadota bacterium
GGTGGAGGCGGCGGATTTGAGTCGGGTTGAGTAGATCGTTCTGCGTGTTTTTTTTGGATCTTTTGGGTTTTTTGCTTCGATGTTTTTTATTGGTTTTTTCCTGTTTTGTTGTTAAGCGCGGATACGCTAATTTTTGCGTAGAAGCTGCTGGCTTGGGATGTGTTTGTTGACCATGTCGGCTTCGATTTATTTTTTTGGGATTGGAGTTTCCGTATTGTTAAGCGCGGATAC
>JAZKEH010000321.1:0-2322 GCA_040387155.1 Pseudomonadota bacterium
GTTTCAGCGGGAACAGCAGCATCATGGCGTCGTTCAACTCGAAGCCGAATTCAATGCGGCTGGCGTAAGTATCGGGCGGTGTGAACCACAGACGCGGATCGGCGGCGCTGCCGAGCGCCTTGTCGAGATCGAGTTGATAGACACGGCCAAAGCGGCGGTTGAAACCTGCGCGTGGCAACTGCAGGCATTGGCCGATGGTGCGGACGCCGAGGGTTTGCAAAGTGGTTAATACATCGGCGGGCCAGTCGAACAAAGTCAGCGGCAATGCAGCGAGACGTTCAGGCAGTAACGCGCTGTCCTTGCACATGCGGGTGGCTATGCCGCTGCTGCGTGCCTTGGCCAGCATCCAGGCCGCGAGTGGCGTTGGCGCAATGCCAGGCTCTGCCTGATAACCGAGCTCGGTGATGCCCTTGCCGATGCGCACAAGCAGGCGACTCAAACCACCGTGCAGCGTGAGTGTGGATTCCACTTCGAGCAGCAGGCCTTCGTTTGCTTGCAGCACGATGCTGGGGGTGAACTGGCCGGCCCAGCAGCAGAGGTTGTGCAGTGCCTGTGCTTCGGCGTTTTCATCACGTGGTACTACGACGAGTTCACCCGCAAGAGCGCGGGCAGCGGCAACCGGCATGTCGACTTTGACGCCACGCGCGAGCGCACTGCCGTTGGCGCAGCGTACCAACGGCCGCAGGGCGGGGCCGTCGGCAACTACCGAAGGAGCTGTGGTTTGCTGTGCCCGTTGCGCAAGCTGCAGAGGCAATTCTGGTAGGTAGAGGGCGATCCACAGCATGACACGTTCATCTCAAGTACTGTGCTCGACCTGTTTAGCAACCTGCGAGAGCAACCTATAAAGAAAAAAGCAGTGGAGTATTGGCGGCGGCGGTAATGGGAACCACTTTGTCCAGCGAGATCCTTGCAGGCCTTTCCGTTACTGACAGTGTTGCTGCAACCTTGGCAGCAACTCTTTCACCAATTCTTTCACCAATTCTTTCACCAATTTTTTCATCAACTCTTTCTCCAACAACAGGGCGTTGGACATTGGCTGTCTGCCAATGTGATGGAAAAGTCTTCACGCCAACCGCCTTGTCCTGCGTGGCACCACGGCTCTTCACAAAGTGAATACGCAAGCCGCCCTCATGCGGTGTCAGCCGCAGGCGCAGCGGCGCCGGCGAGGGACTGGTCTCGGCATTGAGCGGGCGATACAGAAAGCAGCAGGCATTGCCGGAGCTGGCAGCGAGTTGCAAACGCTGCAGGGCACGATGGTTCAGTGCACGGCCTGCGGCCTGGCCCCAGACCAACACGGCGCCGCATTCACCCGAGCGCAGTGCCTGTTCAGCCGACCACAACAGATCAATGCCAACGGTGTCGACCACCAACAGTCTTTCGAGCGGAATGCCAGCGGCCTGCCAGGCGCGTGCCTGCGGCAGATAGGGTGAGCCGATCAATGCAATGCCGCGGCCTTCGGCGCTGATGGTGCGCAGGGCAGGCGTCAGCAGTGAAAGTTCGCCGGCGCCCATCTCATTGACCAGCAGCTCGGTCAATGAGATGGGCCAACCGGCTTCCGGGAGGACCTGGTCGAGGGAAGCAAAGCCGGTGGCAATACCCTGGCTGCTGCCCTGCATATTCTGTTGTGCGCGCCAGATGGCTGGGTTGCGCAGTACGTTTTCCAATGCTTGTGAGGTGTTAGTCCGGAACATGGTTCACCGCCTGTTGTTATTACGATTGTTATTACTGTTATTGAAAGTAGGACTACGATAAGAACGAAAACTGCCAGTCACGACGCCGAGAATTTCGAGCGGGTTGGGGCGCAGTACCGGGTAAGCCTTGTTCTCGGGCTTCAGTACATAGCGCTCGCCTTCCTTGGCCAGCCGCTTGATCGTTACTTCTCCATCAATAAACGCCACTACGATCTCGCCGCTATCGGCGCGCTGACGCCGTTCGCATACCGCGGTGTCGCCTTCAAGCAAGCCGGCGTCCTTCATCGAGTCGCCCTTGATCGGCATGAAGAAGGTCTGCGACGGTTTCTGCACCAGCATCGAATCCACACTCACCATGTCTGCCGACGACGTATCGACTGCTTCCGGCAAGCCGGCCCGCACCGAGGTGATGGAGCGGGGGCGCTCAAAGAAGCGATCGGTCGGCGTCAGCCGCTTGTCCGGCGTCCTCCGCAAATACCCCGCACCTTCCAACCGACCCACCAGCGACGCCGCCGCATTCTTGGCGCGAAACCCCAGCAAGGCACTGATAGCCGAGTAGGAGGGGATCAACCGGTGCCGGGCGTAATAGTCCTGCAGGGCGGTGAGGTGGAGTGGGTCATTGTTCGGGCGA
>JAZKEH010000321.1:2332-3236 GCA_040387155.1 Pseudomonadota bacterium
CTCAAGGTTCTACCCATCGGCAGGGAAGGGCTGCGGGGCTATGCTTGTTTGCCATCTGCCGCCAAGGTGCCTATGCGACATTTCACTTTTCTTATTGCGTCTGCAGGGCTTGCCGGTTGCACCTCTTCATCGGAAATGCAGTTTTCAGTGCTTTCAAGGCCAGACGCTGAGATCCCGGCCAATGTTTTGATCGCAGAGAAAGTGCATGGCTCCCACTGCCCCGATAAAGGCAGTTACTACGGGAGTTATGCGGAGGCAATTAATGCCGCGCTAGCGACGGCGCCGGGCGCAAACGCGCTGGCAAAGGTGGAGTTTCGTGTGGTGAGCAAAGCGGGAAAAATTTGTGTAGAGGTTAACGGTGATGCGGTCCGTCTCTAGATTTCTGCTGCCATTGGTTGCATTGCTTTGCGCTGGCTGTGCGTCAATGGTCGAGGTGTCAAAGGCCCGTGGCCAACTTTCGCTTGCGAGTACCCACGATCTTGCAGCTGTATACGAACCGCTTTCGACACAACGGGTTGCCGCGCAATCATGCTTCAAGGCACAGGCCTACGTGAGTATGGACGATCCGATCTTTGAACGTGCGGTACAAGACGCTTTGGAAACGGTACCGGACGCTACCGTATTGCTTGATGTCAGGCTGAGGGATACCGGTCCGTGTTTTGAAATCTCTGGTATTCCCGGGAAAGCCCGCTGAGAGGATGACGTGATGAAACCTGTAGCAGCAATTCTGGTATTCACGACCTTGCCTGTATTGGCCCAGGACAACCTGCGGGTCGTCAGGGTCATCAATGAAGCCAGCGAACTTGCGCAATGGTGCAGGGAGGAGGCGGAGGCGCGTTACGTGGCGAAGAACATGCCGACGTTCCAGTGGTCTGCTTCCCACTACAGCAAGGGCAATGCGCTG
>JAZKEH010000322.1:0-1534 GCA_040387155.1 Pseudomonadota bacterium
GCGCTGCAGCACGCTGACGAAGATGGCGTCGTCGTCGAGTAGCAGGATCGTCACACCTTCAGTCATCGCGTGGCTCCAGCGGAAGTTCGATGACGGTCAGTGTGCCGTGCGGTTGTTGCGGATAAAGGCTGACGCTGCCGCCGAGGCGATTCAGTGTGGCCTGGCTCAGCACGAGTCCGACGCCCATGCCGTCGGGTTTGCTGCTTTGGATCGTGGTGCCGAGTTGCTCTTGCAGCTCGCGCGCAACGCCGGGGCCGTGATCGCGTATCTGCATGCGCCAGTGTTGTGGTTGCCAGTCGACGGAGATGGCGATGCTGTCGGGGCTGGCGTCGGCGGCGTTGTTCAGCAGATTGATCAGCGCTTGTTCGAGCGTGGGATCAAGCTGCAGGGTGGGACTGATGCCGGTGGCGACTTGTACCTTGCAAGTGACTTCGGGCCGCAACAATTGCCATTGCTGCAGTAGCTCGGCAATGAAGTCTGTCAGTGGCAGGCGACGTATCTGCAGCTGTTTGAAATCTGCTTTCTGCACCAACTGCTGCAAGGTGCGGCGGCAATGCGCGAGCTGGGACTGCAGCATGCAGATGTCCTGCGCCAGCGCCACATTGCTGGTGTTTTCCTGCGCCATCTCACCGAGCAGTACAGCCATTGTTCCCAGCGGAGTGCCCAATGCATGCGCTGTTCCTGCTGCCTGCGTTGCAACGGCGAGGATCTGTTCATTGCGCAAGGTTTCTTCGCGGTACTGCTGCAGCTTCGCTTCCCGCTGCCGCAGTTCAGCCGCCAGCTTGACGACAAAATAAATCACCAACGCTGCGCTCACTGCAAAGTTGAACCACATGCCGACGCTGTGCAGGTTGGGTGCTGCAGTAGTGCTCGCCATGCCCGCATGCCCTGCATGTTCATCAGCGACGGGCATCAGCTCTGGCAATGGTTGATAGAAGAACAGCAGCAGCGAATAGCACGCCAAGGCAATGGCACCCAGCGCGACAGCATGTAGTCCAGGCAATGCCGCCGCCGCAATCGTCACTGGCACCAACAGATAGGAGATAAACGGATTGGTCGCACCGCCGGCAAAGTACAGCAGCAGTCCCAACCCCAGCACATCAATCAACAGATGCGCAAAGAACTCATTCTTGTCTGGCGAACGCGCGCGCTGCAATCGCAGCAACAAGCCGCCGTTGGCAATCGCCAATAACACCAGAATGCCGATGATGAGGACGTAGTCGAGCGCCAGTGCCAGCACGTAACGCGCATACAGCAGCGCGCCGAGCTGCAGTACGAACACGATGGCGCGTATTACCAGCAGGCGGTGGAGATTGAGATGCAGGGGGCTCACAGCGAGGGAAATGTGCCAAGGGACAAGGTGAATAGCGATGATACAAACCTTTCCCAACCCACCCTAGCAATGCAGTTCCAGGCCTATGCGACAAAACGCCGCAGAATCACAAAGACACCGCACAAATCTCGAAGGATTGGGGAGCCGGCATGTTTCTGGGAACCTCGAAGGCCATGGATGGCCTGAGGGGTAGCGCCCCAG
>JAZKEH010000323.1:0-3617 GCA_040387155.1 Pseudomonadota bacterium
GATTGCTGCACTGGCCATGTTCTGGATGGTGCGGATGTTGTTCCTTTGATGAGTTGGTGGGACTTATGTTGAAAAGCGACAAAGTAGACGCTGTGCAGTGGCTTTCGCTAGGCACTGCAGTGGTCGTCATGGTGATGGGTACGCTGTTGCTGGTGGGTTGCAGCGCCGAAGAGCCACCTGCTGCTGCCAACGAACCACAGCTGACGAAGATCCTGCTGCAAACAGACTGGTATGCCGAACCGGAACACGGCGGCTTCTATCTGGCGATGATCGATGGCTATTACCGCGAGGTTGGTCTCGACGTGGAAATACGGCCGTTGTCGACGCAGGTCAGTCCCTATGCTGTTGTCGCCAGTGATCAGGCACAGATGGCACTCGGCACCAGTGACAATCTGTTGATTGCACTGGGGCAGGGCATTCCGCTGAAGGGTGTGTTCCCGTATTTCCAGCACGATCCGCAAGGCGTCATGTACCACGCCGAGTCTGGCATCAAGAAGCTGCAGGATCTGGATGGGCGTACCGTGATGATCAGTCCGATCCTGCACTACGTCGACTTTCTCGACCGCGCGCTCGACATCCAGATGAACATGATTCCGGTGGATGGCAGCGTGGCGCACTTCATCCAGGACAAGCAGTTTGCACAGCAGGCCTTTCTGACCAGCGAACCGTATGCGGCGATCCAGGGCGGCGCCGATCCGCAAGTGCTGCCATTCTGGGACACCGGTTACGACCCGTATCGTCTGGTCTTCACCAGCGCCAGTTTTGCTGCTGAGCACCCGGAAGCGGTGAAGGCTTTTATTGCAGCGTCGATCAAGGGATGGGAAGCCTTCATGACGCAGGACAAGACCGCCATCTATGCCGAGATCATCAAACGCAATCCGTCGCAGACGCCGGAGTCGGCCGCCTGGAGTTTCGACAAGATGCAGGAGTATGAGCTGACGCACGGCCACACCAACCATCAGGAAACGCTGGGACAGGTCTCGGTGCCGCGCCTGCAGACGCAGATCGACCAGTTGACGGAGCTTGAGCTGCTGAACAAACCCGTCAGCGTAGATGACGTGATGGTGTTTGATTTGTATCCGCCAGAGTTGATTGTGCGATGACGACACCGGCTGTCGGGACAGAACAGCTGCTGGCGATTCCTGAAGTCAGTGTCAGCGAACTGGTGCCGGCCGGCGCCGACTGCGACTCAGTGTTGATGGGTTTCACCGCTGCCTCCTGGATCGCTGTCTATCGCAAGCACGGTCCGGTGTTTCGTCTGCAGGAGTTCGGCAAGGTCTTCGCCTGCGGCGCCGCGGCGTCGCGCGAAATATGGAAGCACGGCGATGACTGGAGCTATGCCGACACCAGCCTGGGCCAGATATTCCAGTCAGAACTTGGCAAGCAGTACATCACGGCGTCCGATGGTGACTACCATCGCTATCAACGGCGTTTGCTGCGACCGCTGTTCAATGGCGAGTCCATCTATCGTCACCTCAGTGGTATTGATGCTGTATTGGCGGCAGGCCTGCAAGACATGTCCGGCCAGCAATTCGATCTGCACGACCTGCTGATCTTTCTGTACACGAAAGGCCTCAATCGCACGATGGTCGTCAACGATGCCTCTGATGTATTGATTCGCCGTTTTGCCCGTTTCGAAGAAGAGTTCATTCGCGGTGGCCTGCTGCAAGGCGAGGCACGCGCGGCCTGGTATGCGCGGCCCGACTATGTGGAACTGCGCGCTGATGTGATGGGTTTCTTTCGGCAGCTGATCAGCCGGCGGCTCAGTGGCGAGCGCAAGGAAGACAATCTTGATCGCCTGCTCGATGTGATGAAGCAGCAACACAACGGTGTGCTTGATGCCGACGAAATCCTGCGTGATGCCTATCTGATGCAGGCCGCCGGCGCTGGCAATATGGCGGGTCTGTGCTGCACCTTGCTGTGGCTGCTGATGGGCAATGAAAATCTGTACACGCAATTGCGAGACGAATTCCGTCAGCTGGATCCGCGCCAGATGCTGAAAAGCGGCATCGCTGGCATGCCCTTCACACGCAACTTCATGCTGGAGACCGAGCGGCGCTATCCGGTGACGCCTGGCATGCTGAAACTGGCGGTGCGGGATCTTGAACTGGTGGGCTACCGGATTCCGGCGCAAACCGAGATTGTGCACTTCTTCGTGCTGGCGCATTTCCTCGAAGAGAACTACGAAGACGCCTTTGCGTTCAAGCCGGAGCGCTGGGCCGAAGGCAAGCTGACACGGCCGCATGCCTTCGGCGGCGGTGAGCATGTCTGCATCGGCCAGAACCTGTCGTATCTGTTCATTGTGATGACGCTGCGCTTGTTGCTGGCGGATCACTCAGTGGCAGCGGCAAGGGCGCCTTATCTGAAACCGGTCAATGATGAGCCTGGCTCGCCGCTGCGCGTTGCGTTCGACGTGGCACTGGATTGTTGATTGCGGCGTAACGCCTCAATAAAAAGCGCCCATAAAAAAACAGGCCCTCGCGGGCCTGTTTCGTTCATTTCACAGCAACTATTGCACTAACTACGGCGCTCAGTTCCTTAGCCCCCTTCCAATTTGAACTCGATGGTCTGCTGGGCGCGCTGGCTGACGGCGGTGCCGTTGACCAGTTTCGGCTGGAATCTCCAGCGCTTCATCGCATCCACTGCAGCAACGTCGAACAGACGTGGCGGTGCAGCATCGACAACTTCAATATCAGCGACGGAACCGTCAGGATTGACGACCACTTCCATCGTGACATAACCCTCGATCTTCGCGAGCTTGGCGTTGCGCGGATATACCGGCGGCACGCGCAGCAGGCTGATGATGCCGCGCTCAGTGCCCATGGCAGTGCCGGCGGCTTTCAGCGCGTTGCTGATATCAATGTTGGGTGTGAACTTGACGGGGTTGGCATCGACTTTGGCCATCTCCATCGAAATTTTTGGTATTGCAGGCGTTTCCACTACCGGGGCGCGGACAACCTGCTCAATTCTCTTTTCCTTCGTCTCTGTATCGAAACGCTGGCGGGTGAATTCGATGCGGCGGGCTTCGACCGGGTTGAGGTCGAACTCTGCAGTGGTGAACTTGTGCAGCATCGTAAAGACGCTGGTCGTAATCGCGAGGCCCATGACAATGGCCACGGAAAACCGCATGACTGCCAGAATGCCGCTGTTGTCTACCGAGATATTGGCAGCGGTGCGACCGGTGGATTGGGTCATCGCGGCGACGTATTCGTTCTCTTTGATCATGCTGGTCATTACAAGTCTCCTTTCGGAATAGCGTGGACTGTTGTACAGATTTGCTCGTTGCTGTTGTTGGCAGTGGATCGCACTGCTAACAACGTTTGCCTGCACTGTTGTCAAAGCAACTAGTGTGCCAGTGGTTCTTGATTGGCTAACTGCATGATTTCTTTCGTTTCGTTTTGTAACGGCGTATCGAAAGGAGCGGGGTTTCTCGCTGTTTTTGTGCGTGGCGCACAGGGGTAGTGCGTGGCTGTATACGTCATTTGACGTAGGTTGGCGTTTTGAGTGTGCTCTTGAGGGTGGTTGCGTGCTGTGTGGTCGCAGGCGGCGGGAGATATTTCCCGGACCGCTGCGAGCCCGTCCCTGGGGCGCTACCCCTCAGGCCATCCATGGCCTTC
>JAZKEH010000324.1:0-7008 GCA_040387155.1 Pseudomonadota bacterium
TGGCGACGCTGTTGTTATCTGCCACGTTGTTGTTTGCATGCGCGACAACGCAACGCGCATACGCTGCGAATGAGACCACCGCGCACCCTGACTTCTCCGGCGTATGGATGGCAATCGGTGTTGAGAATCCGGACGGAGGCAGTACAGCGCCTCGCTACAGCACTGCGGGCGAAGCCAGACTCGATGCCTTCATCGCGCAGTTCACCTCCGACCCCGAATCCGGCGCTGCTTGTGTGGGATCCGGCATGCCCGCTGTCATGCTGTCGCTGGTGTCTTATCCAATCGAGTTTGTGCAAAACGAGTCGCGTATCTTGATGGTGGCCGAGCTCGAGACCCAGGTAAGACGCGTCTTCATCGACGGCCGCACACGTTCGGAGAATACTTTTCCTACCGGTCAGGGTTACTCGCTCGGCAGTTGGGACGGCGAAGCGCTGGTCGTCAACACTGAATTATTCGAGGAGTGGCCGCTGCGTCCATGGCCCCGCAGCGAACAGGCCCACATTGCCGAGCGTTTTCACCTGACCACCATGGACAAGATCAGCGCACGCCGCTCAGGTTTCATCGCCGGTGTGCTGCCGCCACTCAACGATGACGTGCTCGTGGTCGACATCACGATTACCGACGAGGCCTATTACGATGGCCCACAACGTCGCATCGCGTATTACCAGCGCATGAGCGACGATGCCACCAGTGAGTACGCGTGCAGCCAGGGCTTGTGGTACGACGAACTCGAGAAATTGCGGATTAAGCAATAGCCGGTATTAGAGCAGGAGACTTATAGTCTCCTGGTCACAGCCTTCCACCTCTTGCAAAGCCGGCTGGCGGCTGCATACCTTTCTCTGATTAAACACCGTCTTTCTCAACCGCCTGTTCAAATGCTTCAGCTACAGGAACCCCGGCTCTGAGCAGCGCCAGAATTTGCTCCCGGTACAAGGTTATTTGTGGCGGCAGCGAGGCTCTGTTGGCCGTGTAATAGTCAGACAATGCCTGTCTGGCCTCCTGCTCCATGCGCTTTTTGGCGGTAGTGGTTTTGGGTTTGGGGGCACCGGGGAGCTTCTTGGGCGCTGCCGGCGCCTTGATGTTCAGCACTGAATAGGTGTCTATCAGCTTGCTTAACTGCGCTGGGGATTCACGCAAGGTAGTCCTGCCAAGCTCTTTCTTCACCCAATTGTCACCCGCAGCATTCACCTTGGCCCGTCCAAGATTAATGGAGCATTCTGAGTAAATCCTGAAAAGGCGGTCATTCTGCTCGATCGCCAGAAATACCTCGTCAATAACATCTGCTGAGTGCGGTTTTGGCAGGGTTGCCAGGACTTCGGAGATAATTTTTTTCAGGTCGACAATTTTCATTTAAATCCAATTTTGAGTGCAGCGTAATAAAGATTCATTACGGCCGCAGATTGCAAGTCTTGCCGCAAGTGGCAGCAAATCCAGCGGGGTGCGAATTGTATTCGTTTCTGCCGCCAACAGCCCGCCCAACAACGAACATCGCCATCAATCAACGCCGAACCGGCGCTTCAACCATCAATCTGGCTCTACCCGACTTGACAAGTATTGATGCCGGTGTGGGCAAGTTGACGCCTCTCAATCTGCCCTATGGTGGCGAACGGAAGAATTGGCTTGCTGTCACCAGCCAGCTTTTCCTGAATCCGGCACCTCGGCAGCTGTACCGACTGGGGCTGGAAGTCCGGAATTCGCCCCACCGCTCGCCATAAAAACTAAATCAAACTTGTCGGGGAGACACATAAAAATGAAACAGCACGCTATCCATTCCCATTTCACAATCAGAGCACTCGCCGTATCGGTGGCAATCGCCATCAATTTATCCGCAACCGCTGTCCAGGCCCAGCAAGCCAATGAGACGGATGCCGAGCTCGAAGAAGTCACGGTGACCGGTACCCGCATCCGCATGACGGACGGCATGGCGGAACCGACACCCGTAACGAGCCTTACCACTGATGAACTGAAGGCTTTCGAACCCGGTGGTTCCCTTGCCGAGCAGCTCACCTCGCTACCCCAGTTCTTCAACGTCGTTACCGCACAATCGGCCACGCCTGGTCTGTTCGACACCGGTGGCGGCAGCTACCTGAACATGCGCGGACTTAACGCCAACCGCACGCTGGTACTGCTGGACGGCTCCCGTGTGCCGCCCGCCGATAAGCGCGGCACGGTCAACGTGGATAACTTTCCGACCGCATTGATGCGTTCCGTGGACGTCGTCACCGGCGGCGCTTCTGCTGCCTACGGTGCCGACGCCCTCGGTGGCGTGACCAACTTCGTGCTTGACCGTGACTTCGAAGGCCTCAAAGTCAGCGTCAGCACCGGCATGAACGAGTTCAACAAGGACGGCAAGAATTACAACGGATCGATCGCTGGCGGCCACCAGTTCGGTGACAAGCTGCACGTAATCGCGTCAGTAGAAACAAAAACCACTGACGAACTCTACCGGGCGGCCAGTGAACTGAGTGAAGACTGGTACAACCGCTGGGGCTATGTGACCAACCCGGCCTACAAAGCGACAGATCCGCCGGGCACCAATCCCCAGCGCATCACCGTGCCCGGGGTTACCTCACGCAGCTATAACGTCGCCGGTGTCATCAGTGGCTTTCCGACAGGTTCCGTCTATAACGGCATGACCTTCACCGACGATGGCAGCGGCGTCATCCCCTTCAACGCGGGTGATCCCCGCTACAACGCCGCGAATGCGACGTTGGCCGTCGGCGGTTCCGAGGTCGACAGGGCAGCAAGAGCGGGTAATGGCCAGGTCGGCAACGGCGTAGACCAGCGCACCGGGTTTCTTGGCATGAAGTACGAGCTCAGTGACAACTTCACGGTCTTCGGCCAGGCACTGCTGGGGCGTGTCGAGTCCCTCAACGTGGCCGAGCACACTGGCTATTCCATGGGCAACCAGGGACCGTCTTACTATCTGACTGTTTACCGTGAAAACCCCTACCTGCCGGCAGCGCTGGCAACCGCGATGGATGCGGCAACGCCGAAGGTGACCTCATTCCGGATCGCCAAGGCCGGCAACTATCTCGGCGAATATGCCCCCGGTTCCAACGAGTTTACCCACACGACATTCACCACCCAGTCGTGGCAGCTTGGTTTTGAAAGCGAGCTGCCTAACGGTTGGGGTGTGAAAGCGTCCTGGCAGAGCGGTGAAACCGGCAAGCGTGCCGATGAATTCCCGTCCGCCCGTGTCGACCGAGAAGCGCTGGCGCGCGACGCAGTGCGCAACGCGGCCGGTGCGATCGTATGCAATGTCCAACTGGCCAATCCCACTGCGGCACAACTGGCGGCAGCGCCCCAGATTCAGGGCTTGGTGGGTGACGACGGCTTGCAGCTGAAGTCTCCGATCGGCCTCGACAACACCGTAAGTGACTGCGTGCCTTACAACGTCATGGGCGCAGAAGGCATGTCCGAGGCCGCATGGAATTACATCCATACGCACAAGGCAGCGGAAACCGAAGTGCAACAGGACTTTGCCGAAGTGCTGTTAACCGGCGAGGTATACGAAGGCTGGGGTTACGGCCCGGTGTCCTTTGCTACTGGTCTGACCTATCGTGAACAGTCCTTCAGTGACCGCGCGCCACAGGAAGACGTGAATAATCTGGGGCCACCGGTGAACGTGCCGGCCCTCAACATCCGCGGGATTCCGGCGGCTTTCTCCCCCGTTGGCCTCGCCGCTCTCAAGGGCGTCGCGTCCAACCTGCACCAGTTCTCGACCGTTGAGAACATCTCCGGCAAGTACGACGTCTGGGAAGCATTCGGTGAGTTGCAACTGCCCATCTGGGAATCCGGCTCCGGTGAGCAATCCCTCGGCGGCAACGTTGCCTACCGCAGCTCCGACTATTCCAGCAGCGGTCGCAGTGAATCCTGGAAGTTGGGCCTGGAGTTCAAGGTGATCGAAGGTCTGCGCTTGCGTGCCACCCGCTCACGCGATGTACGGGAAGCGGCATTCAACGAGCGTTTCGACAAATCCACCATCGGCACTACCGTCACCAACTCCCGGACTGGTTTGTCCGACATCGCCACCGTGGCCTCGGTTGGCAACCCCAACCTGCGGCCCGAGCTGGCCGATACCCTCGTAGCCGGCTTCGTGTATCAGCCGGGTTGGCTGGACGGGCTATCACTGTCTACCGACTGGTACGAAGTGGAGATCAGCGATGCGATCGCCACGTTGGGCGCGCAGGTAGTCGTGGATTCGTGCTTTACCAATAATGACTCGTGCGACCTTGTCGTCACCGACTCTACTGGAGCGGTCGTAAAAATCTTCAACCCGCAATTGAACCTGGCACAAGCCAAGGTGGAAGGCATCGACTTCGAGACTTCCTATCGCATGGAGCCTGACTTCTTTGGCAGCGAAGTGGAATCCTTGAGTGTGCGTGCCATCGTGGGTTATCTGGCGGAGAAATCCACTACGTCCTTCAACGGAACCTACTCTGATGTCGTCGGCGGCACTTTGTATCCCGACTATACCGGCACGCTGTCACTCAACTACAGCCTCGGCCCCTGGTCCATGCAGTGGCAACAGCGCTTCCTCAGTGAGTCGCTGTTCAACACCACGTGGGTTGAAGGCCGTGACATTGACGACAACACCATCCCGTTCTACTCCTATACCAACGCCCTGCTCGGCTACCGTATGGAGATGGACAATGGTGCTAGATGGAGTATCAACTTCAACGTGTCCAACCTGTTCGACAAAAACCCTCCCATCATACCGAGCGCCACTGGCGGTCAAGCCAGCAGTTCGAATTTTGGTGATGAGTGGGGTCGACGTTACCAGCTGAGCTTGAACGTGAACTTCTAGGCCTGACTGGTCAGCAACCGCTCGATAGTAAAAGGCCCGGAAAACCCGGGCCTTTTTCGTCCATGCCTGACACTACTAACACCAGTTGCTTGCGCTGCACCCACTTGGATGTGGCATACGGGGCTCCGCTGTTCTATAAATGCCGACAAGGAATCCCAAGACACAAGGATGTACTTCGTGAAGTGCAGTACTCGATGAGACAACTCCCCGCATCAACCTGGCTCACTCTCAAAGTGGCTATGTTTTCCATCCCCGCCGTTCTGCTGTTTTTTTACGAATACCTGCTCCCTGGCCGCGAAGTCCACATTCCCTACGACCTCGCCAGCTACCACTACCCGCTGTTCGATTACGCGTTTCTGCGGCTCAAGGCCGGTGACTTCCCAATCTGGGACCCGACCACCTATTCAGGAATGGATTTCGTCAGCAACGTGCAGGCGGCCTTGTTCTATCCACCCACGTGGCTGCTGTTTCTGCTGGGTTGGGGTGCCGACGATCTCTCCTATCTGGCAGTTCAACTATTCAATATTGCCCATGTCTGGCTGGCATTCGTGTTTGCGTGGCTCTGGCTCAGCAACAAAAAACTGGACCTGCTTCCCTGTGTTATCGGCGCCATGGTGTTTGCCTTCAGCGGCTTTGTCTGCACGCAATTGCAGCATTTCGGTCTGGTGGCTGCCTACGCGTGGTTTCCATTCGGGTTGTGGGGCATCGATCAGGCTTGCGCCCGCATGTCGTGGACGCCCCTGTGGAAATTGTCGGTGGCAGTCGCGATGACTTTCCTCGCGGGCTATCCGCCAATCTGGTTTGTGTATCTGGTGGTGGTCGCCGCCTATGCGTTGTTTTCAACCAGAAGCCCGAAAATTATCGCGGCGGTGCTGATGGCTGGCCTGCTTTCCATCGTACTCATCGCCGTCCAGTTGTTGCCTGCCTGGGAAGCTTCGCTGTATCGGAAAACCGAACTCAGCTATGGCGGTATCCGCGATCCAATGTTTTTCATTTCCTGGTTCATTGCGAATTTCTGGAACTTCGATCTGGATGTGCCTGTTCAAACCAACCCAGGCAGAGACTACTTTTATCTGGGAGCTTGCGGTTTGGTGGGATTGTTATGCCTGCTGCGCTTCCGGGATAACAAACAGCGCGTGCTGCCGGGCCTCGCCATCGTTATTGCCTGCCTGTTCATGCTGGCCGACCCAGGCGAACTGGTGTTTCTGATCGCCGACAAATGGGCAACGTTCGGCGATCTCGTGCGCGCTTATTACTTTATGGCCGGCATCACGCTTGGCCTGGCCGTGCTTTGCGCACAGGGCCTGCATGCCTGGCTACAGCGGCAATGCCGCCCTGCTCCATCATGGATGACAGGCCTGGCATTGTTTGGCCTTGCCGCCTGGTCGCTGTCCGGCCTCGTGCGCTGGAAGCTGCAGAATTTTGGCGCAGGCTGGAATGCAGCAGTGGATACCATTGTGCTGCTGGCCATCATGACGCTTGCCCTGCAGGTGTATCGCGCATCAGCAGACAACAAGCGCACGATAATTTTCCTGGCACTCCTCGCCGTTACCGCGATCGAGTTCAAGGTGCTGGGCACCAGCAAACGCTTCAATGCTGCCGCAGGCCCCGGCCCGGTATTCTCTGCCACTGAAATGATAGGCATGAACAGTGCCACTTATTCCACGTTGCGCTCGCAGCCGGAGTTCCGCATTTTGCTCGATGAATGGGGCCCTTTTCCCGGCGATTTACGCCATCTTGCCCTGCGTACTCCGAATGGCTTCGATCCGTTCCTGGGTTCACGCTACGAAGAGCTGATCAGAACTGTCGGCTCATTTAGAACCAACCGTGAATTCAGCATTGATCCTGCCAATGATGCAGCCCTGCAACTGCTGGGAATCCGGTATGTGATTACTGCAGACCGCAGCCCCGTGTATCCAGTACTGATCGCAGATGCGGATTTCCGCTTGATGGGACCTGATGATTACTATTACAAGGTCTTTGAATATCTGAACGCTACACCCTCCTATGGTTGGGAGGGGGATAGTAAGGCGGTAGTTCAGATGGAGCAGTGGCAACCCGAGCAGCGGCTTTTCCGGACTTCATCATCGCAGCCAGGACTTTTCACATTCTCCGAACAATATCGCCCCGGCTGGACAGCAACCATCGACGGCACCGAGCAAACGATCAAACCATGGCAAACTGCTTTCCAGTCGATT
>JAZKEH010000324.1:7018-7279 GCA_040387155.1 Pseudomonadota bacterium
TGTTCCTGCAGGCGAGCATGCAATTGAATTCAGCTATCGCTCGCGTTTGCTGCTGCCAGGAATGATTGTTTCGCTTTTCGGATTGTTTTTGCTCGGATGGTGGATCAGGACTGATGTGTTTTCCGGCTACGTCAGAGTCCCCCATACGAAGCAGGGCCAGGAAGAAAACGTCAGCTAACACTGGGGTGAGGGCTACGTAATCTCATAGCCCTTATGCCACTCTTGTTTGGGAGGCACTTCAATGTGCCTCCCAACTTCAAA